>NZ_JBALLY010000224.1:0-11141 GCF_036963045.1 Bacillus sp. JJ864
GCCCTTTATTCATTGAGGATTTGTAAAATTTATGCCTTGATAAATTTATTCTCCTGTTTTTTTATTATGCAACCTTATGTGTTCTATATGTAAAACAGTCGTTTTCATGAAAATAATCCATTCATAATTTGTTTATAATTTTTCTCAGGTGAGATAAAAAATGCCCGCATTTGCTTCTGTACACTTTCTTTCGTTCATATAGTAATAGCAATTGATAGGATGGAGTTGAATGCCTTGAAAAAAGTACTGTTTCTTGGAGATCCAGGTATTGATGATTCATTGGCAATTATATACGGTTTATTACATCCTGATATTGATATTGTTGGCATTGTAACCGGATATGGAAACGTTACGCAGGAACAAGCGACGAATAATGCAGCATATTTATTACAAATAGCTGGAAGAGAAGATATTCCAATTATTAATGGGGCAAGGATTCCTTTATCAGGAGAGTTTATAACATATTATCCAGAAATACATGGGCAAGAAGGATTAGGCCCTATTCGTCCACCTGAAACGATTAAAGCAAATGTGAAACCGTTTTGTGAAATATTTGAGATTATTAAAAGATACAAAGGAGAGCTAATTATCGTTGATGCGGGGCGCTCAACAAGTTTAGCAACGGCTTTTATTTTAGAGAAAGAACTGATGAAAAATGTAAAAGAGTATTACATAATGGGGGGAGGATTTCTTGTTCCAGGCAATGTTACTCCTGTTGCAGAAGCAAATTTTCACGGAGATGCAATTGCTTCGAATTTAGTCATGCAATATGCGGAACATGTTACGTTAATCCCGCTAAATGTAACGAATGAAGCGATCATTACTCCTAAAACTGTTACATATATTGCAAAGAAAACAAAAACAAATTTTAATAAATTGATTGAACCGATTTTTAATTATTATTACGGAGCTTATAAAAAATTAAATCCTAAAATAGGAGGAAGTCCGATTCATGATGTTGTCACGATGATGGCCGTCGGTAATCCTTCTTTGATGGAATATGTATATCGCCGAGTTCAAGTTGATGTAGATGGTCTTGCAAAAGGGGAAAGTATAGCTGATTTTAGACCGCAGCCAAGTGCTGAGGCGATGAAAAATTGGGTAAGGATTGGGTGGAAATTACATTACAAACAATTTCTTGAAGATTTTATTCGGATTATGACATAGACAATATGCAAGTTTACAAGTTACAATAGAGGCGATCTTATTACAGATCGCCTCTATTGTTTTGCGTGTGAATTATATATAATAGATTACAAGATATAGTTTAGGAGAGGAATTCCATTTGAGAACAATTGGATTGTGTGTGGGAATAATTGGTTTATTCGCATTTATTATCTCAGGAAATTTTTTAGTAAAAAAAGTATGGAGTTCAAATTATGATGATGCGCAGTATGTTGCGTCATTTGTAGAAGAAAATAAAGAGCAAAAAAACAGCGCATTGTTAGTAAAACGAAATGATAAATTGGTGTACTCTGTAAACCCTAATGTTGTATTACCTGTAGCGAGTACGATGAAGCTTATTGTAGCATTGGAGTTCACAAAGCAAGTAGGAGAAGGAAAAATTGATCCAAATGAGCTTGTATCATTGGATGATGTTAATCGCTATTATATTCCAAAGACAGATGGCGGTGCTCATGAAAGATGGCAAAAAGTTTTAATGAAAAAAGGACTTATAGAGGAAAATGCTGTTACGCTTGAAGACATCGCAAGAGGAATGATGAAATTTAGCTCAAATGCAAATACAGAGTATTTAATGGATCGTCTTGGTATAGACAATATTAATGCAAATATAAATAAATTGGCATTACCATCACATCGGCCATTATTTCCAATCGTTGCGTCTTTGTATATTCCGGGATATTTACACAAGGAATTACATGTTCCAAAACAGCAACTAGAAAATAAATTAAAAAACATGTCGCAAGAAGAATATCGTAAATATGCGATGTTAATGCATGAGCGTTTAAAGCAAAAAGGCTCGCAGTTGCAAAATGAAATTCCGCTTTTCTTAGGAGAAAAGTATGAAAAAATATGGTCAGATAGATTTCCAGCCGCTTCTGCGAATGACTATATGATTTTATTAGAGAAAGCAAATCATAAGAGGGGTCTTTCAAAAGAAGAAGAGAAAGAATGGGCACAACTTGTAGAATCAGATATGCAAGGGAAAAAATATCGCCAAGTTTTTCGACATGCTGGTCAAAAAAATGGCTACACACCATGGTCTTTATCTAAAGCTGTATATGCAACAGACAAACAGGGGAACTGTACAGAAATTGTCTTTTTAGCAAACGATGTAAATGAAGACGACAGTGCTGAATTACGTAAACATTTACTAAATTTGCATTTTCAAATATTACAAAGTGATAAATATAAAGCAACTATTATTAAGTAAAACCGATGTGTATGCATCGGTTTTTTTTTCATTGGATAAACACATTATTTTAAGTAGATGGGTATGATGATTAATAATTAATAGACGAGGGGAGCTATTTGAAATGCAGGAGGGGAACGAGGAGTTTATGCAACGGGAAGGAGTTATCTTTCCTGGTAAGACATATGCAGATTGTATACTACAACACATATTCTATTTTCAAAGAAATTATTTATTAGAGGACATGTTTCGTATTCATCATGCACATGTCATTATGTTGGAAGAAGAAGGTTTGTTAAAAAAACAAGATGCAAAAAAAATTGTAATGGCAGTAGAGAAAGTAAAAACGATCTCATTAGACAAGCTTGTATATAGTGAAGAGTATGAAGATCTCTTTTTTCTAGTTGAACATCTGATTCAAAAAGAAGCAGACAGTGATAGTATTAGCAATATGCATATTGGACGGAGTCGAAATGATATGGGGGTGGCGATGTATCGGATGAGCTTACGACGATATTTACTACGATACATCGAACATTTTATGTTATTGCAAGAGGGCATTCTAGGGCAGGCTAAAGAGCATATGGAAACGATAATGCCGGCATATACGCATACACAACCAGCACAGCCAACAACGTTTGGGCATTATTTGCTTGCCATTTATGATATGATGGGGCGGGATACGGAGCGTTTATGGAGCGCTTATCGTGCTGTAAATCAATCTCCGTTAGGGGCGGCAGCACTTGCTACAACAAGTTTTCCAATTAACCGAAAACGGGTTGCGGATCTTCTTGGTTTTTCAAAAGTAATTGAAAATTCTTATGACGCGATTGCAAGTACTGATTATTTATTAGAAACAAGTAGTGCACTTATGATAATGATGACAAATACAAGTAGATGGCTCCAAGACTTTTTATTATTAGCTACGAAAGAATACAGTGGCATTACAGTTGCAGATCCTTATGTGCAAATTAGTAGTATTATGCCGCAAAAACGAAATCCTGTATCAATTGAACATGCAAGATCTCTTGCAAGTAGTATTTGGGGAGAAGCGTTTACAGTTTTTCAAATGATTCATAATACTCCATTTGGAGATATAGTCGATACAGAAGATGATTTACAGCCGCATTTATATAAAGGGTTTGAGAAAGCAATTCGAGTTGTTTGTGTAATGAATGCGGTGGTACGTACAATGACAATTGAAAAGGAAATTTTGCAAAGTCGTGCAAATAGGCATGCAATTACGATAACTGAATTAGCTGATTCATTAACTAGGAAGTATGATGTTCCATTTCGTCGTGCTCACCACGCAGCTAGTTATATAGCAAAATTTTCGGAAGAACAGAAAAAAGATTTACATGAACTAAACCTTGTCGATATTAATGTGTATTTACAAAATGAGCTACAGGTTGTACTAACAGAAGAAGAGTGGAAGGAAATGATTTCACCTCATTCATTTGTTGCAAGAAGAAACGTTTATGGGGGACCAAGCCGCGAACAAATGCAACGGATGATTAGAGAAAGAAAAGAGAAAATGGCAGTGCAGGAGCAAGTGTTAAAGGATATGAAGAAGAAGCTTAGTGAAGCTGAAACACAATTGAATACAATTGTTACAACTATTGTAAACTTATGAAATAAAGAAGGATTTCCCTTTTAAATCGCCAATATATCACTATATATTTAGGAAAGAAAGAAGAGATTATAGTGATACGACTCCACATATATACAAATTTTACGCAATTTAAAAATGATGTTCTTCCTTTTTTAGAAACATATGAGCAAGAGAACAATTTACTACTCGGTGTGTTACAATCTTCTCAGCTCCCATTATTCATGGCAACAGCTATAAAAGGGGAGGAGCTTGTATTTGTCATGCTTCAAACACATCAGCGTCAAGTAATTGTAGCGAAACCTGCGCTTTTAGAAAAAAATGATATTAGAGAGCTTGCAAAGCAACTATCGATTGCATATCCTGATGTACCTGGATTAATTGGAGAAAAACAAGTGGTAGAGCATTTAGCAGAACAGCTTGCAGGTTTTCAAAATAAGTCGATCCAGGTCAAAATGAATCAAGGTGTATACGGGTTAAGGTATGTTAAGAAGAAGGCTGAAAGCAATGGGATTTTCCGCCGAGTTGAATTAAAAGAAAAAGATTTAATTGAAAATTGGGTATACCACTTTTGTGAAGACGTAAATTTAGCGCTCACAAAGGAAGAAGCAGTGCATACTGCAGCTGAATTAATTGAAAGTCAGCGTCTGTTTGGATGGGAAGTGGAAGGGTGGTTAGTTTCAATGGCTGCAGTCACAAGACCAACGAAACGTAATATCACAATTAATTTTGTATATACTCCGGAGGCAGAACGTAAAAAAGGTTATGCTTTCAATTGTGTATCAGCACTAAGTCAACGTATGTTGGAAAATGGATATGAAATGACTTCATTATATACTGATTTAGCAAATCCTACATCTAATAAAATATATAAAGAAATTGGTTATGAATTAGTGATGGAGTCAGTTCTATTATTTTTAGAATCTAAACATTAGAAAAAACTCGCTATTTATTAACGAGTTTTTTTATTGTTCATCAATACGTATAATGCCACCTTGATCAAAGTGATTTGTTTCTAATAAGTGAATAACGGCTTTTGCTACATAAGTTGGTGATAGTAACTGATCATTTTCTTTCAAAGCCAAGAAACGTTCTACCTGATTAAAATCTTCTTTTTGTGTTTGTCTAATTTCTGTCTGCATCTCTGTATCTACTACACCTGGCGCAAAAGAAATGACTTTTACTGGGTATTCTTTGTCAGTTTCTTCAAGCGCAATACATTTTGTAAGCATATTTATGCCAGCTTTCGTTGTGCAATATGCTCCCCAGCCGAAGTACGGATTTTGTCCAGCACCAGAAGAGATGTTAATAATACGTTTATCTACGTTCCAGTCTTTCGTGTGTTTTATAAATGCTGAAGAAAGCAACATAGGTGCTACTAAATTTACATGTACATTTGCGATTAATTGCTCACTTTCTGACCGCTCAAGTGGTTTCATTGGCGCTAACATACCGGCATTATTAATTAGGTGAATAGAAGAAACGGTCGTTACATCAATATTTGAAAAAATCTTTTCCATGAGTGACTCAATTTGATGAATCTCTTGTAGATTAACCGAATAGAAATCAAAGGGAATATTTAGGTGCTTTGCTTTTTCAATGAGTTGTTCGTTTTGGTTACGTGATAGCGAAATGAGTTTCGTCCCTTGTTCTAATAATTGTGCGGCAATTGCCTCACCTAAACCGCGAGAAGTTCCTGTTATTATTACATAACGCATATATTGTTATCTCCTTTCCTTATATATGTATTAGTATAAAGCATTCTTTTTTTATAAGCGAAACGAAACTGAACGAATTAATTACCTCTACATACAATAAAGTAATGCATTGTTTTGAGGGGGAGTAGGTATGTACTATGTAAATCCTAACTCGTATAATCAATTTTATCGAGTAAACGAAGGAACTTATAAACAAGTATCGCAAGCAATTTTAGAAGCGATTCAAGGGGAAGCTGCGGCAATTGATTTTTATAGTCGGCTTGTAAACGAAGCACCTAATGCGAAACATAAAAAAGATATTTCACATGCATTAGAAGATGAAAAAGTGCATTTACAGCAGTTTATACAATTGTTTACAACATTAACGGGGCAACAGCCAACGTATCGAGTGGTACAAACGCAATATTCCTCTTATAAAGAGGGATTAGAACGTGCGTATGAAGATGAATTAGAAGCGTATGAAGACTATCGGAATGCTTATTTGCTAACGCAAAACTTAGCAGTTCGAGATGTTTTTTTTTGAGCGATGACAGATGAAATAGAACATGCTATGCGTTTTGGATTTTTACGATCTTCTTTATCATAAAACTAGACGATGTTGTCTAGTTTTTTTCTGTTATTTAAGGATAACCTTACATAGCTCAATGTTGAGAGAAGTGATGAAGAAAGTTTCGACTGAGGGAAGTTACACTTTATCAATGAATGTAGTTGCTGAAACAGACAGAAATAGATAAAAAAATAATATTATGCGGGGGTGTTTTAAGAATGCGAGATCGAGGTGCAGCAATTATTATACAAGAAGGAAAATTAGCTCTAATAAAGCGTATTCGGGATAAAGATGTTTACTACGTTTTTCCAGGTGGTGGAATTACCTCAGAAGAAGCAACAATTAGAGAAGTATATGAAGAACTTGGGGTACGTATACAAATCAAGCAGCTTGCAAAGAAGGTGAACTACAATGGGACACAATATTTTTATGAAGCGATCATTATAGGTGGTACATTTGGTAATGGAAAAGGTGAGGAATATATTCAAAATGACGGTGACCGTGGCAAATATATTCCGATATGGGTTTCAATAAAGGAGATATTACATATAAATATTAAACCGTTGGAAGTAGGAAAATATATATATCAATTATATGGAAATATGTAATATATAGAAATAAAATAAAAAAGATTGACAGTACCCTCTAATTTCAGTATTGTATTCAAGTATGTGTTTAAATCAGGAGGGTTTTATGGAAAAGCAAACTACACATCATGTGAAAATGACAACAGCAGATCCGTCTGCACTAGGATTATTTGGACTTGCAATGGTTACACTTGTTGCGTCCTCACAAAAACTTGGCTTAACAAGTGGTGTTTCATTTGTATTGCCATGGGCAATCTTTTTAGGGGGTTTTGCCCAATTATTTGCGTGCATTAACGATGCAAAGCACAATAATACATTCGGTACAACAGCGTTTGGTGGATTTGCATTATTTTGGTTTGGCGTTGGTACGTCATGGTTAATTCAACTTGGCGTATTTGGTGAAAAACTAGCAGCAAGTGTGGATCCAAAACAACTTGGAGTAGCATTTGTTGGTTACTTAATTTTTAGCTTATTTATGACAATTGGCGCAATGGAAACACATAAAGTATTATTTACGATTTTTGTACTTATTGATTTCTTATTTATAGGCCTTTCCTTTAGTACTTTAGGTGTTATGCCGCATGCAATGCATAAATTAGCAGCAATTTCTGAATTGCTTATTTCACTGCTTTCGTTTTACGGATCTGCAGCTGCAGTATTAAACACACATTTCGGAAAAGTTGTATTACCGGTTGGTAAGCCATTTGGTATCTTCAAAAAATAAATAATAGCAGCATGAATGAAACGGAAAAGAGCAGTTAAGTATCTGTAGGATACTTAACTGCTCTTTATTTCGTGAGAAGCAACAGCAGATGTTCCTGTAATTTCTGCAATTTTTGAAGCTTCTGCCGGATGACCGTCAATTGTAACATCCACTTTTTGATTGTTATTTGTAGTTACAACCCAACAATTTGGAAGGTAACGAGACTTATGAGAAAGAGTAGAAGGGATGTTTAATATATCTCCTAAGGCATACATAGTTGCAGAAGAACCGCCATCCATAGCCATCGCGTTTTCAGCGCCTTTGCCATATAAAAGATCCTGACAATCTTTTAAAGAAGCTCCGATGCTGTGCGGTTGTCTACCATCTACGATAAGAAACATAACTGAACCATCTTTCTTTTGAGCCATAATGCTTCGCGGGCCATATCCCCAGCCACCATCATTTGTAAGCATTTTTTCGCCATTTACGATAAGTTGGGGCATAAAACCGGCTGCAGAAACAATGTTTTTATTTAACAATTGCTGTGCAGAGTAGTCGCCTGTTATCATTTGTCCATATTTTGTTAAACCAGTAATAATAGCTGGTGTATTCTCATTTTGAGGCGTATGAATAATTTGCCCGTTTTCAATTACAATACCTAGACCAACTTTACCGCCACCGTGGCCTGTTTCATCTGAAAATCCACTTGCATTTATCGCAGCAAGCGCGTGATTCCGCTTAGCCATTACATAAATTTTCTCACCGACATCGTTACCTTGTGTACCTTGTTGTGTTACAAGTTTTACATTAAGAGGATTACTAATTGTCATGAGTTTGCCTTCAAAATAATGATCCTCATATTTTTTTTGAATGGTTTCGATTTTTACGTGAAGCGGCATATGCTTTTTCGCTTCTAATTGTTGTTTTGTAAGTTTTTGAAGCCCATCGGATTGGCTGTTTTTCCATTTTGGATTATTAATTGAATTTGAAATATCATTTAATTCTTGTTGAGATAAAAAAGTGAATTTTGCCAAATCACGATGTTGTGAAGTTAAGATGCTTTCCGCAGCAATTACACGTAATTTATGTCCATACGGCGTACCAAATAAAACACCAGCACCAATTACAATGAAAATAAGTAATAAAATGGAGGATATTTTTATTGCTTGTTTTAGATGTTTTTTCATTCTGAAAACTCCTCTTACATAATTCAGCTTTTAGTTTTTTGTGGTGCAATCACTTCTTATTTAATTAGCGTAGATTCCTTTACAATATGATGATATAAACAATTTGGCAAGAGGAAAATATGAAAGTGTATCGTTAAATCATAATAAAAACTGTCAGATTAATAATGACGGAAAAATAAGTGAATCTCATATAGAAAGACATAGACAAAGTAGAGAAAAAAACAGAGTTAATGATTCGTTCTCGTCATTTGTTATAGGAAGTAACGAGTATTAAGGCATCTAATGCATAAATTTAAAAATAAAAATTTGCATTTACGTTAATAAAGGTGTATAGTGAGGTTAAACCATTTTACTTTTAATACCATAGAGATTTAAATAAGCTGTAACTTCAGAGGGGATAGCAATGTTAAATCTTCTCTGGGTTACAGTTTTTTTATAGCTGATGATTATTTGTAAAATGGTTGAAAATGGACATGTACATTAAAGTACATACTTTAGGAGGATTTTTTCATGCAAAACGGTAAAGTAAAATGGTTTAACGCTGACAAAGGTTTCGGTTTCATCGAAGTTGAAGGTGGAGAAGACGTATTCGTTCACTTCTCAGCTATCCAAGGCGACGGCTTCAAAACTTTAGAAGAAGGTCAAGAAGTTACTTTCGAAGTTGAACAAGGTAACCGTGGACCACAAGCTACTAACGTAGTAAAAAAATAATTGAAGTGAAAGAGAAGGGAACTCCCTTCTCTTTTTTAATACCCTAAATGTGAGTGATTATTTACACTAATATATATACAAGTGAAAACACTGACATAAAAACTTTCTTTTTAGGAGGGACGAGAGCATCTGGCCGCGCATAGAAACGGTCAGTGCCTTTTCCTACTACATGCAAAGTTTAAAACAAAAAGAGAAAGCAAGTAGCGGTCATGTTGTATTCTGCACGGCAGTGACTTATGTGTCGGAAAATTAAAACGGATATATATATTAGACATTAGGGATATACTGTTAAGAAGCGATAAGGAAGAGGTATGTGGTATGTATGAACCAAAATATTATATTGTATTTGATATTGAGCGGAATTTTAGACCTTATCAATCAGATGCTCCAACGGAAATAGTTGATATTGGAGCCATCAAGATTGAAGCAAGTACAATGAGTACCATCGAAGTTTTTTCATCATTAGTGAAACCATCGGCATCCCTATCTCGTCATACAACAAAATTAACAGGAATTACAAAACAAGATGTAAAAGGTGCAGAAAAATTTCCGAAAGTAATTGAGAGATTTCGTACGTTTCTTGGAGAAGATTATATGTTTGTAACGTGGGGAAAAGAGGATTATGGATTTCTAACAGAAGATTGTACACGACATCATGTGAAATGTCCGGACCTTGAGAAAGAAAGAAGATTTGATTTGCAGAGATTTGTATTTCAAGCATATAAAGAACTATTTTTAAATCCACCCAGTTTGAAACTTGCAGTAGCACAATTGAATTTAGAATGGGAAGGAAAACAACATCGGGCCTTCGACGATGCCGAGAACACGGTAAATATTTTCCTCACAGCAGCTAAGCAAAAAGACATTCGTAAACGTTACAAGAGAGATGTGGAACTTATCCTTGTGAAAAATGGCTCTTTGACTGAGAAGGGTAAAAAGAAAATGAAGAGATGGGTATTTAAAGAGGTTAAAAAAAGAGGACATTCCCAAATGACATGGGATACGTTCATAAATAGTAAGACATGGGAGAGTGTATCAGAACAATATTATTTTGATCATACGACTTTACTACTACTACAAAATTATTTTCATACTGCTTTAAAGAAAGCGAAGCAGCAACTTCAAATATTGGCTTCCATGAATAACCAAGAGAATAAAACAAAATAGGTGCTATAAGAAAAACGGATGTTTTATACTACTGAAAAAGATAGATTACGTGCAATCAGTGAAGGAGAAAAGAATCCACTGATTGCAGTTTCACTTGAGATTAGTGAGCTGTTAATAATTGCTTCATGCAGGAGAAGTGTTCCATCCAAAGAAAATAAAAAGTAACTTCTCTAAACCTCCTGTGGTGCTAATTGGCCTACACGTTTTTCTAATTTCCTCATTTAAGGTCAAAGAAGAAGATTAATCCCCAACATCCTCATCATACAGATTTTTCAAACCGATACAAAAGGATAGAAATATAAATTTGCAAAGATAGCATAACAACTCCTGTTATTATCATCAATAACCAAGAGTAAACCTCCATTATAATATGCTCATCCATACTAGAAATAATAAGGAATCCTCGTTTATCCCGTTATTCGTTCCTCAAGATGTAGAGAAAAATGAAGTAACCTTTCTATGAATATTCCAATACTAGAAAAAATGATAAGAATGAAATAAAAAAACACCTAGTAGAACGCCTCTTGTAAAAACAAAG
>NZ_JBALLY010000225.1:0-12595 GCF_036963045.1 Bacillus sp. JJ864
TATAAAAATGACTACTATTAATTTAGTCCTTCATGTATAGAACTTAAAACAAGAGATGCAAGTTCGCGCGCTGTAAATCTTGAAGTTGGACGACGTAATTGAAACATATTAATTTTGTTTACCATATTTGTAGAAACTGTAAAATGCCATTCCATCAATCCTAATCGCGGGACTAGAAAATTGCGAAATGTATGATGAAATAATGTACGAAGACGCTCAAGTCCTTCAATTTGAATCATTTCAATGCTCTCATCCTCTGTTTTTACTAATTCAATCACACCTACAAGAGGTAATGGATCCGCAAAAAATTGCGAAGATACAGGGACAGCATACTTCGTTTCTCTTTCAAACAACGGACGATAATGTGTGGTTTCCATTCCAAATTCATTTAAGCTTTCCTGCCACAGTTTTTGTTGTGGATAAGATGGCATAACAAATGGAGTACCTTCACAAGAAAGAGACACAGCAATAACATCATCACTTAAAAGTTGATACCCTTTACGTAAAAATGCAGAAGAAAGCGTTGATTTTCCAGCCCCCGAATCACCAATTAAAGCATAAGCCTTTCCATTAATGGCGAGCGCACTTCCATGTAACGGAAGTATTTTCCTCTGTATTAATAACGCTCCCATACAAGTTCCAAGAAGATAAAGCCGTATTTTATCTTTTTCCGCTCCTGGTAGAGGTGAAAAAGTAATTTTCCTACCTTCTTGTATAGAAAATGTAGCGGTTTGAGGGACTTGAAACATTACTATATTTTTCTCCACTACAAATCTTTGCTCATATTTAACATTATATTTACACCATTGCTCCGATAAATCAGCAATTTCAATGATGATATCTGTCCTCTGTGTTGGTTCATTCATTTGCGGCAATTCTGGTAAAGGAATCTCACTTTCTATTCTTAATCCGAAAGCTTTGTATATTACGTTTCTCCCGGTAGCCAACATTTTCCTCACTCCACACTAATAACAATTTGTTTTTAAAGCTCTTATATAAATTCATACTATATAAGAGCTTTAAACACATACAAACCTTATTGTTTAGCTATACTTTACAGGATCATCTGGATCGGGCTGAACTGCATCCGGAATTTTATGTCCTGGTCCAGCCATTGTCATATTAATATCAAGCACTTCTAGTACTGGTTTCTTCCATTCTTTTTTCATCATCTCACCCCCTTTCAATTAAATTTTTTATAAATCGATACACAATTAAACTACGCATTAAAATTCTAAAATCTAAATCAAATGCATATTCTGGCCTCGGTTCTTTTTGAATCTTTAAAATCGCTGCCTTAATTACTCCTATATCTAGAAATTCAGAGATTATAGGATCCATGCTAAGCTGTTGAAGTTCCTCGATAAATTGATTCCAAGAAGGTGCCATACGACACACCCCATCTGCTCCTTGAACACCTCGGACGCGCTGATTTAACCTCACCTTATCAGGGAGATAATTTTTTGTTGCCCTCCGTATAAGCGCCCGATCTAAACCATTTTGAACATATTGCTCTTCCGGGACTGATAAACAAAATTGAATCATTCGTAAATCATTCGTTGGATCACGATTCCATAAAGAGTAACGTAAAGATAATTTCGTTTCATACGTTCCATTTATACTCCAGTAATACAATTGTTCAAATTGTTGTTTTTTCATCTCGTATGCATTCGAAGTCAAAGAACCAGTCATATCGATATCATGCTCTTTAAGCTTCTCTACAACGTTCATTTTCTTTGCAAATTCGGGATTGATTATTATAGGAAAAAGACTTTCCTCTTCCAGTGAAAATAGCCGATTTAAAGACGGAAACGCCTTTTTTCTTACTACTTTAAAAACTCTCGATTTCTTCACTCCTAAGTTTCTACTATATAAATGCAGTTCACGGAAAAAACGAAACCAATGCAGCTTTTTTAAAAGCATCGCTTGATAGTCTAAAACAGGGCCCCAAGATACTGTCCAATTCCCTCTTTGGCCACTTAAGAGTACACCGATTCCTTGCTGATATGCCTGTTCATAAACCCCTTTTAGCCAAAATGTATTCTCAAAAAATTTATATGGCATCTCTAATGTTTCCAGCCAATCATCAACTTCTGATAAGGGACTTCTTCCCGCAAAATCTAAATAGTGATCCTTTATATTTCCTACATGTTGTACAGTCGATTGAATAAAAGGTCTTTCATCAGCTACCCTGCCTTTATGTGTCCAATCTACAAACCCCTCTACTGGAACGTAACTAAACGTATGTAATTGTTTTTTTTCTGCACTTAAATCTCTTGCCGCAAAACTAACAACGGAACCTGAATCCAATCCTCCGCTCAAATGAGCTCCTACTTGATGATGAGTGCGCAAACGCTCCCTTATCGCCCTTTGATATACCTCCCGAAAGGCTTCTTCATATTCTTCATTTGACTTGAGCTGGAGCTTATCTCCAGCAACTAATGTACAATATCTAGAAAGCGTTACTCTTTCCTCCGTCACCAAGATTGTATGTGAAGGAGGAATCTGTTCTATATGTTTATAAACAGTAAGAGAAGGGTCTACCGATTCAAAATTCACTGGTATAGCTAGAAATTCAGCAAGCCATTGCTCGTTCAACTTCTTCTCTATATAGGGCAAAGTAAATAACGGCTTTATAAGCGTACAAAAAGCAAATCGGCGCTGGTCGCGGTAAAAATAAAGAGTCCGACTTCCAGAAAAATCCCTTGCTCCAAACAACTTTCTATTTCTCTTATCCCAAATTATAAAAGCAAAATCACCTACTAAATATTTAGGGGCATCTTCCCCCCATTTTTGGTAAGAGAGTAAAATCAATTTGCTGTCTGTCATGCTTTTTCTATCCGCATAATCCACTTGCAATCTCTCAAATAATTCATCACGATTATCGATAATAGCATCTGCTGTAATTGCCAATTGCCTTTCAGAATCATAAAAGGGCAATTGTTCCCCAATGGATTCCGGCGTAATCCATTGGGCATGACAGCCAAGAAAAACATTCTCTTTGTGCCATATTTGAACATCGTCAGCAGGATATTTTTGTAAACACTCCATTAGTCCCTTACTGTATTCAGTTGATATAGGCTCGTCATTAAAATGAAATATACCTGTTATTGCACTCATTTTTTCCTCTCCCATTACGCAGAAAGTAAATAAAAACCCAATCGGATAAAGTAAAACTTTTATCAGTAGGACTTTGTTCATCCCTTACTGATCATTACCTCTCACGAATTGGGCTTTTACAGACAGTTCACAAGCATTCTTAATAAAGAACATACATGTTTAGTTCAATAAAAATAACCTACTGATAGTTGATTTTTTTAATTTAGTTGTTTTATCTTCCATAAATAGAACTATTATAAGTTATAAATTACCATTTCATCTTTGCAATGTCAATTAATTAACCGAATATTCAATCGATAATTATACCTTTAATGTCATTGTCTTATCTTCTAAAGATTTTCCATAAATAAAGATACTTTTACACCAAATTGGCAAACTATAAATTCATTTTAATTGTTCTACATATATGTCTCTGGCCATGCGGAACAAAACATAATTTGTTCTTGTTTTAACCCTTGCATTAGCCTATGAAACATAAAATCCATACAAATAACGAAAATAAACAAACCTTTCATTTGTTCACTCCTGAATTTTTCCATTTAATGAAATCTATCAATATTTTATAATCCTGTAACTTTTCTCTATCAACCCCAGCTTTTTTTAATTCATAAACAAAATCTATCCACTCTCTGTCAATTTGTTGCTTTATTTCCACATTCGTTTCAAGTAATGCATTAAGATTTACTTCCAATACCAATGATATCTTTTCCATCACATGAATAGACGGGTTTCGGTTTATATTTCTCTCAATATTACTTAAATAAGATTTTGAAACCCCCGCTCTTTCTGCTAGTTCAGATAAAGTAAGCCCCCTTTTTTTTCGAAATTGATAAATGTTTTTCCCAAGCATTCATCTATCCCCTTCTCCCATTTTTCATATCGTATAATTCTCTATACGGAAAACAATGATTTATCATTTTTTCAAAAATCGTTAACATGTAAACTCTTTATGTTTAAACGTATTTTTACAATAGTAATTCACATAAAAGAAGCCCTTCCTGCTTCTACATAGAGGACTGTATTTTATAAGACGTTTTTGATACATTGAATGACCCTTCGTTGATCCTCATCTGTCATGTTCGAACTAGAAGGAAGACATATCCCCCTTTTAAATAACTGCTCCGACACATGATTATTTATACTATGAGAATAATATTTCATCCCTTCAAAAAGCGGCTGCATATGAAGCGGTTTCCAAACCGGACGAGCTTCAATATTTTCTTTATCTAAAGCCCTTAGTAATAATTCAATTGATATGCCTGCTTCTTTTTCATCGATCGTTAACGTTGTAAGCCAGCGATTCGAAGAAGTATTTTTTAATTCGGGCATAAAGTAAAATCCAGGCAGGCTGGATAATTCTTCGTAATACCGCTCGAATATAAATCTTCTAGCCCTTACTCTCTCATCTAATACCTCTAATTGAGCTCTTCCAACACCGGCCAATATATTGCTCATTCGATAATTGTAACCCAGCTCACTATGCTGGTAATGGAGCGCTGTATCTCTTGCTTGGGTAGCTAAAAACCGAGCTTGCTGTAATGCATCAATGTCATCAGAAACAAGCATTCCTCCACCAGAAGTGGTAATAATCTTATTACCATTAAATGAATATACGCCAAAATCCCCCAATGTACCACTTGCTTTTCCTTTATATGTAGATCCAAGCGATTCTGCTGCATCTTCAATTACAGAGACATTATATTTATTAGATAATGAAAGAATTTCATTCATCTTGGCACTCTGTCCATATAAATGAACAACGATAATAGCTTTTGGCAATGTCCCTTCTTCATCCGCATCACGTAATGCACGCTCCAATGCTTGAGGTGACATATTCCATGTTTCTGGTTCTGAATCAATAAATATTGGTTCAGCTCCTAAATATACAATTGGATTGGCACTTGCTACAAAAGTAAGAGTTGAACAAAATACCTTATCTCCTTTTTGGACATCCAATAACCGCAATGCCAAATGAATAGCAGCAGTGCCCGAACTAACCGCGGCAGCCCCCTTAACTCCGACAACTGATGCAAGTTCTTTTTCAAAAGCATCTACATTTGGACCAAGAGGAGCAATCCAATTTGTATCAAATGCATCTTGAATATATTTTTGCTCATTGCCACTCATGTGCGGAGAAGAGAGATAGATTCGTTTTTTTTGTTGAGTCCTTACCATTTTTCTCCCTCCTATTGCCTTACTTCATTGATAACTTTGGCAGGAATACCGGCAGCAGTACAATTAGGCGGAATATCATGTATTACAACGGCTCCCGCTCCAATAACAGACCATTTTCCAATATTTACACTTGGAATAAGAGTAGCTGCTGCTCCTACACGCACACCTTCTTCTATGACGATAGAACCTGTAAGTGTAACATGAGGAGAAATATGAACGAAATCTCCTATTCTATTGTCATGTTCAACAATAGAACTTGTATTTATAATGGCATGATTACCAATTCGCGTGTCGGCATTAATCACAACATTAGGCATAACAACGGTTCCAAGTCCTATTTGAGCACTTGGGCTAACAACAGCTGTTTTATGTATTAATGTTGCATAACAATCATCTGAAAGACCTAATTTTCCGACAATTTCTTCTCTAATTTTATTATCCCCAATTGCAATCACAAATTTTATTTGATTAAAAGATTTAATCATTTCATGTGCAGTTAAAATAGGTCCGAAATAAATATTATCTACAATAGTTATATCTTCATATCGGTCATCTAAATATCCAATGATCTCATATCCCTTATTCGATAAGATAATATCCTGTACAACCTTACTGTGACCACCTTGTCCGATAATTACAATTTTCATTCGTTACCCTCTCTTACAGTTAATTTTGTACCTGTAAAACGTTTCATTGTTACATGACCAACTTGGTTTATTCCTTCCGATTTAAATACTTTTATTACTGTAAGAAATAATATTTTCATATCGAGTAAAAAAGATTGATGATTTACATACCATACATCAAGCTCAAATTTTTCTTCCCAAGTAATTGCGTTTCTTCCATTCACTTGGGCCCAGCCAGTAATTCCCGGTCTTACATGATGTCGTTTAGCTTGTTCATTGGAATATAAAGGCAAATATTCCATTAATAATGGTCGTGGTCCTACTAAACTTAAATCTCCTTTCACAACATTTAAAAGCTGCGGCAACTCATCTACACTATATTTTCTGAGAAATTTTCCAAACGAAGTCAATCTAATTTCATCAGGTAATAGTTCACCATGACTATCTCTTTCATGAGTCATTGTACGAAACTTATAAAGATAAAAAGGGTTTCCGTGTAGGCCTGGACGTTGTTGTTGAAATAGTATAGGAGATCCTAATTTCCATCTAACTAAAATTGCCACGACAAGAAGAATAGAAGAAAAACACAATAATAACGACAAAGAAATTAACAAATCGAAAAGTCGTTTCATTAGTAATCATGCTCCTAACCAAAATTTTTTGAGAACATCTTCTCATAAATAAATGGTATGAAAATATTTCATTTTATATTTCACAACAAATCCAAGAAATCATTTTTTCTCACTTCTACTTTCCTCTCAACCACCACTCATCTTTAGTGCATCAACTTCTCCATAACCGTTTGGATTCTTTAACTGCCATCTCCATGAATCTTCACACATCTTTTCGATACCTTTTTGGGCAACCCATCCTAACTCTAGTTTGGCCTTTGTTACATCTGCATAAGAAACAGCTACATCGCCAGGACGACGATTTACAATTCTATATGGAATTTCCTTACCTAAAACCTTTTCAAAAGCAGTAATTATTTCTAATACACTATACCCACGACCAGTCCCCAAATTATATATTTCTACCCCATTAGATCCCAATATTTTTTCAAGGGCTCTCAAATGTCCAATTGCAAGATCTACAACATGTATATAATCTCTTACACCTGTTCCATCTTGTGTTGGATAGTCATTACCAAAAACCTTTAATTCACTTAACTTTCCTACAGCCACTTGTGTAATATATGGGATAAGATTGTTTGGAATGCCACTTGGATCTTCTCCAATTTCTCCACTTTTATGCGCTCCAATAGGGTTGAAATAGCGTAAAAGAGCAACGCTCCAATCATGGTCAGATACATACAGATCACGTAATATTTCTTCAATCATCTGTTTTGTACGTCCATAAGGGTTCGTTGCTCCAAGTAAACAAGCTTCAGATATTGGTACATATTCCGGCATTCCATATACTGTAGCCGAGGAACTAAAGACTAGCTTTTTTACATCATATTTTTTCATCACTTCACACAACCTAAGGGTCCCTGTCACATTATTTTCGTAATACCAAAGTGGTAAAGAAACTGACTCACCAACAGCTTTCAATCCCGCAAAATGGATAACAGCATCAACCTGATTTTCTGAAAAAATCTTGTCTAATGCATCCTTATCTTGTAAATTTACCTGATAAAATCTAAAATCTTTTCCTGTGATTTTACGAACGCGATTTAAAGCTTCTGGTTTGCTGTTTGAAAAATTGTCTACCACAATGATTTCATAACCAGCATTTAGTAGTTCTACACATGTGTGAGTGCCGATGTAACCTGCTCCGCCTGTGATTAGAATTTTCATGTATTCTTACCTCCTAAAGCGATTATCATTTTTGAATTTTCCATAATGGTTGTACACCTTTCATTTCTATAATTTCATTTACATACACTCTATACTTGTATATAAATGTACTCCTCCTATTTCAAAAAAATTTATTTGGCAGTAGTATTTATGAAAATACATTACGAAATATTTTAACGCCTCATTTGCTTAATTAAAAAAAGCTAGAATAAAGTTTATTCTAGCTTGAAATCAATCCAAATGGTTTAAATACAGCTAAAACATTTACATACTCCCATATCACATTGCCATCCGAAGCTGTTCCGCTAGTATGAGAAGGAGAAGTTGTACCGCTAGTTCCTGCGACTATACATCTATAAACTTTTCCATTCGCATTTACTAAATTATCCATCGCATAATTCTTATTTACCATCCATGCATAATTGTTTGCTGTACCTGAAATGATACAAACCCATCCAACATATCCACCAACAGTTGGATTCATATTTAATAATAATTCCCCACGACTATATATACCAAATGTAGGTTCCGATGAAACCATTGCAACTAATGGAAAATTCCCTAATATATTTTTTTCCAATTGTGAATTTAATTTTTCTGTAAATTTAATATCTGAGTTAATTATGTTGTTATTTTGAGATACTACAATAGTCTTAGGAATAGGAAGTATTGAACCTGCTCTTCGGTATGCACCTTCTATCGTAATAGTACCTTTCGTATTAATCCCGATATCATTATTTGTAACTATAGTATTATCAGAAATGCTCAAATAATTTTCAGTAAATACTCTAAGAGTATGTTGGGATCCTAGAGAAGTAACTTTCCCATTCACCTCCAGGTAATTACCGATAATTTCTAATCTTGGTATATAAATAAATGATACTCCTGGTCCTCTGGCCTCATGGACTGCGAGGCTATATGATTCATCCCAAATGATTTGATTATTCCGAAAGCTATGTGTACTATACTTCTTATCTTTAGCTAATTTTTCTTCCCCATAGATATTGCCACCATCAAATCTAAAAGATTGATTTTTAAAAATCGTATTTTCAACTTTCATAGATTCTGATACCATCATTCGGCTATAGTTCGCTGTTTTTCCAGAGTGAATAAATTGGCAATTTTCAACATTTAAATTCCTAGTTCCTATATAAGTGCCTCCATTACATTCATTCGTTAGGAATTTTACATTAGAAAATGTAGCATTATCAGTTTGAGCATAACTAGCTGCTGCTATTCCTTTGGCTCTTCTAATTTCAAATACTGAATCACGTATCTCTAAATTTTTGTTATTAAAACCAAATACTCCGTCTTTTTCAGGATCATCAAAAGTTAATTTACAGTTGATAACTTTTACCGTTTCTCCACTTAAAAACACTGTACTTTTTGAAAAAACACAATTATCTAAAGTGGTATTCCCTCCTGTAATATTACAAGCTTGCCCAAATATAGAATCATTCCTAAATGTACAAAATGTTCCATCTGCCTCAACTCCGCTTGTTATAGATCTACCTGCAATAGATCCATAATACATATTATTTAAGGATAAATAATCATCACCACTTCCTGATAAATTAACAGTTCCTTTTAATTTATTATTTTCTAAATAAACCCCTCTAGTACTAACACACGTAAACGCTCCAGCTCTATTATCATATATATTAGAGTTTCTAATAGTTATCTTTTGATTCGTCATATACCCATCTTCAATATCAATCCCATAACCAGGATTACAACCTATCGAATTATTCATAGGATTGCTATTATTAAAAAATTCACAACTATCAAACGTTATAAATCTTCCTCCATTAACTGAGGCGCCAAGTCTTCTATTTTTTTGAGATTTACAATTAACAAAGTATACATATTGTGGAATTTTAGCACACATTACATAATGTAAATTACCATTCATTAAATCATAATTCTGGAGAAAGGAAAATCTTACTTTCGTTGTCCCTACTGGCATTGAATCAAGATATATAAATTCATAAGATCTTGTATTTCTATAACCTAAATATGAACCATTCTCTGCATAAAAATGTACCTTTATGATAGTTTTATTTAAGTTACATCCAGTTCCATATCCACCATATCCGTCTCCTGAGTAATAAAAATAACCAGCAGATTTCACCAAACTCCCAGTCACATCATAAAACCTTGTTACCGTTGTATAATTAGTTTTTATAGTGTCTAGATTCCCTTGACTATCAATATCTCCTTTTGCAAAATGAGCTGGATGCTGTACTCCACCTATTGCAGAAAAATCCATAGATGTCACATAGCCATCTCCTGTACATTCTCTAACATTACAATCTTTTATTAAAATGTTATAACAGGAATTTTTAATAGCGATTCCATGTCCCCATTCATGAGTGCCACCACTCGAATAATCATGCGTTTCTCTATCACCTTTTATTGTCGTACCTTCTAGTATTACGTTTTTAATGCTATCACAAACTATTACAGAATATCCTGTGAGATTGTTAGCTTCTTTAATAAATAGACAATCATAAAACTTATAATGTGTGTTGCTCCGAAGTATTAATGTCGAATTTTTATCTACAAGATAATTGCCTTTTGGTAAAATGACCGTTTGAAAGTCATTATTTTCTGCCCACATGAATGCATTATTGATGCCTTGAGTTGTTTCTATCGGCAACGTTCCATCGTTTTTGATACCCCATCGATCCAGTTCAATAATATAACAATCTCCAAGAGACAAAACTTAACACTCCTTCTAACCTTTATAATATAGTAAATGCTGCAGTTAGAAGACTGGTGTCAATAATTACATTATAAAATTAAGAAATAAACATTCAAAATCTCCAATTTGTTCCTACTTTAAATATAAGTTAGTAATACTTACTCTACTGGACATTTTCATCAATATCGTAAAAAAACATTTTTATATCTTTAAAATGCCATTTAACAATATTGATTTTTATTCTTATAACGATTTTCTTCAACAGCATTTAGATAAAATATTTATAAGAATTTTTCTTACTCTTGTACCTTTATACATACTTCCCCCTAGCTGATAAAGGTATTCTGTATCCTTATTTCTTATTGCATGTAAATAATCTTGAGGAAAAAATGTTATTGCTCCCTCGTTAGAAGCACATTTAATTAGAGTATTATTCGAAACATATAATTGAATTAAATCTTTTATCTCAAATTCTTTAAAGTTATTATTAAATAAATTTAATAAACATGCTTTAAACGTATTCAGTAGCATTATACTAATTCCATTGTAATTTTTTCTATAGTATCGTAATAATGCTCGTCAATTACTTCCTCTTGTATCAAATATCCATTAATCATATCTTCAAACAAAAAAGGCTGGTATTTGCTAGTAAATCCACCCTGCCGATAATAATAAAACGATTTATCAATTCCTTTTACCCTATTTACTTTTAACAACATTTCTAGATTATAGAAAAGATCATCCCCTAAGAAACGTATTCTTCTCAAATAATTCCCAGAACTTGCAAGCAACTCTCTTTTATATAACTTTGCACATAACGATGATGGAAATGGATGTCCATGAAAGTATGCAATTACTAAGTCCTTTTTAATTTCTTCTTCATCATAAATTTTACTCTCATTAAAATACCAACTTTTAACCTTTTTCTTAATCAACGTGCTATTTCCTATAACTCTATACATATTGCATATTGTAATATCTACATTATTTTTCAATGTTTCAATAGCTTTAGTAGTAATCCAATCATCTGCATCCACAAACATAACATACTTTGACTTTGAAGCTTCAACACCTTTTCTTCTTGTAGAAATACTTCCTTCGTTCTTTTTATTTATCACGGTTATTCGATTATCTTGTTGTTGATATTTCTTGCAAATAGTCAAACTGTTATCTGTTGAACCATCATTCACTAAAATTAATTCAAAGTCCTCAAAAGATTGATTAAGAATTGATTTTATACATTTATGAAGTTTTTCTCCTGCATTATAAATAGGTACCACTATACTTACCTTACTCATAAAATCCCTCCATAAATTTGCTTACCTTTTTCCTCCTTAACTTGCTTTATACAATTTCCATTTTCCCAATCGTTGTATTACCTTTTTAAAAGGCACTATAAATAGACCCTTTTCATATTTATTCATTCCCGTAAACCACATTAAAAGAGCATATGCTATAGAAAACACTAGAATTTTAATAATAAATACAAACCAACTGTCAGCAAGTACTAACTTATTTATTGTTCCTCCAAAAGCTAAACTAATTATAAAAGGAAAACTCATCCCAAAAATATTAATCCAAAATTTAGGTATGTCTATCTTTATCTTCTTCCAATAATAAAAATTCATAATAAGTATATTCCCTATAGTAAAAGCTACCGCTGTTCCAAGTGCACATCCTATAGCCCCCCACCACCGGGCAAATATTACACTTATAAAAATATTAACTATAGCTGTAATAGAATAAATTACCGATTTAAATGTTTGCATATTTTTCGCTTGAAGTATGATTCCTCCCATACTTTGTACTAGAGATACTATCATTGGAGCTAAAATGATGATAGCTATAACAAAAGCATCACTATAGTCTTTTCCGACCCATAAAATAATAAATTCCCTTCCAAAAACAATAAATCCACTTACAGCAAATGATAATATAATATATTGAACTCTCCCTATCCTGATAAATAAATCTGATACTTCTTTTGTATCCGAGACCTCTTTAGTTACCATTCCTGTCACTCTGCTTAAAAATACATTGGATATAGCAACAGAGAAACCTGAAAAATATCCAGTAAAAGATGCCCCTATTGTATATACAGAAATTGCTGCTGTACCACTAAATATGCCAAGGATAATTTGATCTGTAGACCAATATATCTTATCTATTAT
>NZ_JBALLY010000226.1:0-7510 GCF_036963045.1 Bacillus sp. JJ864
GAATGAAACACTACTCGTTATTATTAATATATTAATATAGTTAATTTTACTATTCATTATCTTTTTTACTTTAAAAATATCAAACTTTTATGTAAGCTCTCTATACTTCTTTGATAAACGAATGAACTCTGTTTTTGACACCAGGTAACTTTGGATAATCCACTGTTTTTATAGTCTTGAATATAAGTTTCCCATTCTTTCTTTAATAGGTGTCTTTTCATAAAAAAACCTCCACATGTAGTATGTAAGGAGATTATCTCATAGGTTATTTACAAATTGTAGGTGGTGAGTATTTGACGCTTACCTAAAAACCTCGATGACTCCAGTAGGAGAAGTCGAGGTTTTTAGTAGTATTGAGATTCAAGCTTATTCTTTCGTTGCTTTTCGATAATTGTATAATGTATGAACTTCTCTTTTAAATTTCTGGAGAAGTTCAGTATTATCACGATTGGCATACCTTGCAGCGTTATATGCATCGATAATCACTTCAAATTGAATGGAGACCTCTTCTTCTTTATGAAGTCTTTCCATCCACTGTTCCACTGTTTCACCGCGCTGCCGATTTAATGGCGGGTTTAATTTGTTTTCAAGTTTAAAAATTTCTTTGCGAATTGCATTGTTTGGTGATCGTAATTTTCGGTTTCGTTTTTGTATATTTCCTTGTTCTGGACCAACAGCGATAGGTTCATAGGAAGACAAACGCCCAAATTTGATTTCATGACGCCTCTTATATAGTTTCCGAATCACATATATGGCAACAACTACAATGATCAAGATGGTAAGACATTGGATAATGAATGGATCATATTCTTTATTTGGACCCGGTGGAGGCGGCAAATTATCTTGTGTCAAATTACTATTTAAAGTACGGTCTGTCTGCTTCCGTTCAGCTGATAAAAATAGTGGATTTAATATATATCCCAATCCTAAAGCAATCCATTGAAGGGCATAAGTAATACCAGTTCGTACGTAAGAGAGTAAAGGGATGAATAAAAAAACAATACTCCCAATAGCTGTAATTGAGAACAAACGCAACATTTGTTGGTTTCGATTAAAACTTGTAATCCATAATGTTAGAAGTGTATACAAAATAAGTAATCCTATTTCCCATATGGATGGAAACTGCATATGGAGGAGAAAGGAACAAAAAGACCATAGAAATGCCCCTAATAATTTATGAAAGGGTGAAACATCGTCTTTTGCATACACAAGAAAAAAGAAAAACGGCAATAATACAGAACTAATAGAAGAAAATAACGCCAACGAATAGCAAACAATGACTTGTAGAATAAATAGTGCTGTAAGCCATTTATTTTTCTTTTTACTAATTTTCATAATAGGCAGCAAGCAAATATGACTGACTAGAATAAACAAAACAATGTGTACAATTTCTCCTTTTTCAGTTAATAAAGAAAGAAGGAGAAGAAGAATAAAATCATTAACGTACCGTAGCCATGTATTCAAGTTGTTCCACCACTCCTTCATCGTGAACAATATATGTTGGCTGCATCGTATGAGGGATATTTTGCTTAGGGACGCCAAGGAAAAACAGCATAGACGACCTCACTCTTTTTTGCATCATATAATGTAGAAAACCTTCTCGCGGTAGTAATGTACTATCTTCTGAAATACGCGCAAGTTCTTCCAGTGCTTTTGCATAATGCACGGGGCCTTCATTCAGCATCATGTGCAGCGGCCCATCTTCTGCTAAAATACTAATAAATAATTCAAAGGGAATTTTCTTTTCCGTTGCAATTTGGCAAATGTATGTTGCATAGGAAATCAAGTCTTCCATATTTTCTCTCCATCCAAGTCCTCGATCTGAGGCAAGGCAGATACAAATTGTCCAGCTATAATTTTTTACTGCTTCATATTGCTTTGCTTGTAAACTTTGCATTTTCGCTGATGCTTTCCAATGAATGGATCGAAATGATTCCCTTTCATACTGTTTTACTCCGACAATTGACGTTTCATCATGAAAAAAAGAAAAATTTGTTCTGTAAGAGCCTAGTAATAGTTGTTGTATTTCTTGTAGCCCCGCAACTTGCTTCGGGGCAGGGTAGACAATAATTTCTGTTTTTAATTTATGCATTATTGGTAAATGAACTTGAATGAAGTTAAAGGGATCACCAATGATGCATTCAAACTGTTCAACTTGGAAAACGCCGCGTCTTGTCGTTGTGAATGTTAAATCCCATATTTGCTGTGAGCGAGCTCGTTGTGAAAATGGGAAAGAAAAGAGCGTTTTTGATATTTGATCTAGACTGTTACTTGGATGCATAACGAGCGATGGATTTATATGAAAAAAACATTTTCCATTCACTAACGGTAATTTTGCTTCATTTTGTAACAGAATGGATAGTTGTCCGTTTTCTTCAGGAAACACTCTTGTTGATTGTTTCTTATTTATAATTTGAAAGTGGTCTTCTATGTAAGTGACGTACCGATAAATAAAAAAAGAAAATAAATAATAAAACAGAAGCGGATATATGATATATGACTGCGGTATATAAAATGTGAACAATAGTGCAACCGGAATCGTCAATTTAATGATATGACTTTGAAATACTAACGGGACAGTGACGAGACGTTGAACATTCATGCTTGCTCAATCTCCACCGGTACATCAACTTCTTTTAAAATTGCTTCTATTATTTCTTGTTTTGTCGTACGAAGAGCGCCTTCCATAGATAAAATGATGCGGTGCTTCCAGATATAAGGAAGTAGGAATTGTACGTCTTCTGGTGTACAAAAATCGCGATTACGTAAAAAAGAAAGAGCTTGAATTGCTCGGACTAAAGCGAGTGTCCCGCGCGGACTAATTCCATTTGCAATAAAGTCATGATTACGAGTCGCATTAGCGAGTTTGATGATGTAGCTTTCCAAAGGCTCTGATACATGAACATCTTTTGCTTTATTTTGTATTTGTAATATATCTTCTAGTGAGATGACCGAATGAAGCTCGTCCAACGGTTTATTCTTTCGAAAACGTCTCATCATTTGGAGTTCTTCTTCTGGAGTAGGATAGCCAATCGAAACGGTCATTAAAAAGCGATCAAGCTGAGCGTCCGGAAGAGGAAATGTTCCTTGTGATTCAATTGGATTTTGCGTTGCGATTACGAAAAACGGTTTCGGAAGAGGTGTAGATTGCTTTTCAAGTGTCACTTGTCTTTCTTCCATTGATTCTAATAAACTCGATTGCGTACGCGGCATTGCTCGGTTAATTTCATCTGCTAATAATAAATTTGTCATAACAGGACCGAGGCGCAGTTCAAACTCACTTGTTTTCGGATTAAAATATTCAATACCTGTTACATCACTCGGTAACACATCAGGTGTGAACTGGACACGAGAAAATTGTCCGCCGACACTTTTTGCGATTGTTTTTGCTAGTAATGTTTTACCTGTACCAGGTACATCCTCTAATAAAACGTGTCCATCTGCTAATAAAGAAACTAAGAGAAGATCGATTACATTTTCTTTTCCGACAAAAACAGAAGAGATATTCTCTTTTAATTTATGTATCATTTGTTTCTTCCTTTCTCGTACGATCTTTTTGAATATTTTAACGAAATTTTCTAAAAAATAAAACTACTTTTCGTTATTCTACAATGTAGAACATGTTTTGATGAAGGGAGATGCATAAAGAAGTAGCCCTATGATAAAGAGCTACTTGCAATTTGTTTTTGTATAGTGGAACAAAGTTGTTTTCTTACATTTTGATCGTATATTCCTTCAAAACGTACCCATTCATCGTTGTAGTAAATAGATGTGTGCGAGCTGAAAAAATAAGGATGTTCTTTTACTTCCTCAATACGTTTGTATAAGTATTCCTCATATCGCGGAGGATTAGATTTTGCCTTTTCTTTATATATAAACAATAATCTTTTATTTGTTGTTAGTAGTACTCCCGGCATAGATGGTCCTCTATGTAGAAATAAAGATAGAGAACATTCTTTATGAAAAAGAATCGTTTCATTTTCGTGGAGTAGTTTATTTACAGTATTTTGTAACGTTGACATTGTATTCAGTCCTTTCTAGATATTATGATTATATCATGCTTATTTGGTACGATTTAGCAAAAATGTATTGAGTATTAGGGGGATTATCATGGCTAAAAAGCTAGATTATATTCGTTTCATTCGAGAGAAAGTAGGGCCTGAACGAATTTTTCTTAATTTTGCAGGTGGACTTATTTGTAACGAAGAAGGCGAAGTGCTTCTGCAAAAACGAGGAGATAGAAATGCGTGGGGTTTTCCTGGTGGTGCGATGGAACTTGGTGAATCTGCTGAAGAGACAGCTATTCGTGAAGTATATGAAGAAACAGGATTAAAGGTAACAGTTGAACACTTAATTGGTGTGTATACGAAATATTACGATGAATATCCAAATGGAGAGCAAGCGCAGACGATTGCGTTCTTTTTTCAATGTAAGCCAGTGGGCGGGACGTTAAAAACAGATGGAAATGAAACATTGGAGCTTAAGTATTTTCCAATTGACCAATTCCCACCGCTCTTTGTGAAACAGCATGAAGATGCTTGGGAAGATTGGCTTTCGAACAGGAAGGGATGGTTTAGATAAATATATAGGATGAAAATTTCCAGTCAATAAGTAACATTTTTATCCATATTTATTTTCTATTTTCTAGTAAAATATTTCTTATACATCTTAATTAACGGAGTGATAAACATGGGTCTAAAAGAACAAGCAATGAATGAATTTCAAGAGAAAATATCTTCAACTGAAAATATACAAGGAATGATCACAACTTATTATGAAGCGCAAAATGGGATATCTGGTTTAGTAGGTGTACCAAATGGAAATCCTATTCCTGTGAAAGGTATTTTAGCTTACACTGAACAACAGTTATTATTTTATGGTCAAATATTTGGAAAGCTCCCGATTTCGTTACAAATACCTTATCATCAAATTAATAAAATAAAAGATACGAAGCATGTATTTGCACTTTTTAAAACGATTCCTGCAATCGTAGTTTTTCATCAGGAACAAGAGATTTTTACAACACGAGGGAATGAAGAAGAATTTATACAATTAAAAGCATTCTTTGAAAAGGTTAAACTTATTTCTACGCATTAAATCATACCGAAAATGCAAAGGTGTCGCAAGAAACATGACAACATTTTTGTGCACATCGAGAAGTAATAAAAGAAACTGCCCTCAAAAGTTATTTAATAATAACCGTTTGGAGCAGTTTTGTTTTAACAATTAAAAAGATTGATTTTGTGCAGGTTTAATAAATTGCTCGGGATTTTCAATTAATCCGCACGCAGCGCATTGGACGCGATATGTAGGACCTTGGTAGGCCATATGAAATGCACTCATATTCTCGTTTGTATATTCTTCTTCAACCTGGCCAGTTTGTGGATTTAATTTTACCGGTTTTGCTGTTTGTTCAATGATATTGAATCGTGTGCGGTTTGTTTTGCAACTTGGACAAAGCATTGGTTCCATTTTAACACACCTCCATTGTTAGCATTTGTAACTATGGAGGTGTTTATTCATGAGAAAAATTTTAGAAAGGATTTTTGCGTTTTTTGTCAAATGTAGTAAGGATGTGAAGGAGGGGTGAAGAAACGTGAAACTTCAAATGAAATATATTATTTTATATGCGAAGCAATATGAGGAATGCATCCGTTTTTATCGTGATATTTTACAGTTACCGATAAAGGGAGAGCATGTTACATATGTTGAGTTCGATACGGGTTCTACCATTTTGGCGATCAATAGTAGAGATGATGTTCGAGAGTTAACTGGATTACCAATCCCGAAGACACTATCACAATCGTCTACATTTGAGATTGGCTTTGTAGTTGGTGGTGTTGATGAAACAATACATATGCTAAAAAAACATGGTGTAACAGTATTAGTAGAACCTGTTACGAAACCATGGGGACAAACAGTCTCTTATGTTTCTGATCCAGATGGAAATTATATTGAAATTTGCAGTTCATTAGACTAAAGGTGGGAAGATAATGAGAAAATTTCCGAGTTTAGAAACAGAGCGTCTTCATTTAAGAGAATTAACGTTAGTCGATGCAGATGCAATGTTTCGTTACTTTAAGAAAGAACCTGTTATTCGTTACTTTGGAATGGATTCGTTTCAAAATATTGAAGAAGTAAAAAACGTCATCCAAAATTTTAGGAGCAGATATGAAGAAGGATCTGCGTTCCGCTGGGGAATTGTATTAAAAGGAACTGATCAACTAATTGGGACATGCGGTTTTCATCTCATTAATAACAAACATAAACGAGCTGAAATCGGCTATGAACTAGATGAAACATATTGGGGAAAAGGATATGCGACAGAAGCATTACAAGCAATTCTTACATATGGATTTGAAACACTTTATTTTGAGAGAATTTCAGCGGTTGTGTACCCAGAAAATGAATCATCGCGAAAATTATTACAAAAAGCAGGCTTTGCGGAAGAAGGATTGCTTCGAAAGTATATGATTCAAAATGACGTGATGCATGATGCGATTATGTATTCGTTGTTGAAGGAAGAATGGGCGACATTACATCAAAGTACGATGAACATGTAAAAGTGAAAATAGACAATCTGAAACCTGAAACAAAAGGTTTAGATTGTCTTTTCATTAGGCCTTGTTAAAGAACTCTGTTGATATTTGACTTTAACCCGTATGGGGCAGAGAATTTGCTTTGTTGGATAAAGTGTAAAGTAGGTGAATGAATTGGTAAATTATGAACGGGAAATTATTCATACAGAAAGAGGTTCCTTTGAAATTTTTGTTAGTGGTAAACCTTTATGTATAACACACCTATACCAAGAATTCTCCATTCAAGGTTCGATTTTTGCGGATAGTCTATCATCCTTTTACAAGGTTATCTTAGTCAATTTAAAACAGGCTGGGAATTCATCAAAGGCACGAAACTCAAATGAACTGACAATGAATGAAACTGTGAAAGATCTCGAAAGCATACGAATTAAGTTAGGATACCCAAAATGGTCTTTTGCAGGGCATTCTGCAGGTGGATTTTTAGGGTTAACATATGCTACTAGTAAACCTCAGGTATTGGATTCGCTTATATTATGTGATACTTCCGCATCTAACGAGTTTTTAAATTCGGAAAGTTGCATATATAATTTTAAAACAGGGCAACATCGTAAGGAGGTATCCAAGATATTTTTATCATTGATGTTACCCTTTGTTTCGAAAACAAAGAAAAGAATAGCTAATAAGAAGTTGATTGAACTGTCTCTTTATAAACCAGAAAAGTATAATGAGTATTTTAGTGAGGGACCCTTTAGTAAAATTATTAGAAAAAGAATGAGGGCTTATAATAGTGACCTTAAAACATATGATGTTCGTGATAAGTTAAAACATATTAATTTCCCTACTCTTATTCTTTGTGGTCAATATGATGTTCAATGCCCTGTTTTGTACTCAAAAGAGATGCATACATTGATTCCAGATTCTAAATTAGTAATTTTTGAGAATAGTAATCATTTTCCTTTTGTTGAAGAGAA
>NZ_JBALLY010000227.1:0-616 GCF_036963045.1 Bacillus sp. JJ864
TATATATTGAATGTATCTTAAAGGGGGTTATGCACATTGAATACATATTAAATGTACATTCAATGTTATGGTGTTCTAGCGGAATATTTTCACTCTTTAACTTCTTTCACTAATACTCTATAGTGGAAACGTTGAATATTATAGCCACCAGCATGTGTTGTCCATACATGAGCTTTTCCTTTATTTCCAATAACAGTACCATTTATTGCTCCATTTTGAGCAATTCTTAAAGCTGTTGCATCTGAAATTTCACCAGCAACCTCTTTAATACGTTCTATAAAATTTTTCTTTTTATTATTAACTTCATCAATCAAGTAGTCTTCTAATACTTCTTCGAAATATTCACCATGCTTAGCATACTTTACAAAAATATCACTTATCTTTTTATTATGTGCTTTGAAAAATTCTTGTTTTTCATCATGCAAACATTGTGTAATGTAATGATTTATAGAGAATCCTTGTAAACCTTTTTCGATTGCTTCACTTTTAAACTTCTGACGATCTCCTATTTTTAAATATTCTTCTTTTTGCTGTATGTAATGTTCAAATGCTTTCTTTTTCCATTCATTTAAAAATGTATCAATAACAGCTAACCCATCTTTTTCACTTAGCTTTT
>NZ_JBALLY010000227.1:642-1317 GCF_036963045.1 Bacillus sp. JJ864
AACTTTTGCTAGTTCCTTCCTTTATATACTTTTCATTTCTTTCAATAGCTTCTACACAATTAATTCTATAACGTGATAATTCTTGTTTATTCATAACTTCAACAATTTCAACGCCTTTTTCATTTCGCGCCTTTGTTAATACTTCTAACTCTTCATTAGTTAGCTTTTCCATATATAACTTCCTTTCTTGATAATTGTTTTTTAAAATTTAGAAAGACCTTTTCAATCAATAGCGAAAAGGTCTTATTTAATTTATTCTTCTTCTGGAATAACCAATTCAAAACAAGTTTCCTCTTTGTTGATATTAAACATATGATGTTGGATAGCTTCTTTTTTAAGCTCACTTTCAATTACATTCCTAGTTTCTTTTAAAACAACTACCTTTCCATCTTCTTTTAACTTCTCAATTCTCTGTTGTATGTATGATTCATATCTTTCAAATTCGCACTGTAGATCTTCTTTTACCTTCGATTCAGGCTTATTATAATCATTTGCAACTCTTGTAACAGTTAGGGATTTTAAAACATCTGTGTCTCTTAAAAACATTCCGCGTGAAGAACTAACAACTAATTCTAAAGTTTTTTCATAAGATACTTTCATAAGATTATCCTCCATTTATAATGAACTTTTATTTATTAACATTTTTTAACTTAATTAAATTATACCACAATATAC
>NZ_JBALLY010000228.1:0-2401 GCF_036963045.1 Bacillus sp. JJ864
TAAAAAATCGACATAAAAACCCTCTTTCTTTTTAGACTGGCGAGAGCATCTGGCCATGCATAGCAGCGGTCAGGGCCTTTTTCTGCCACGTGCAAGGGTAAAACAAAAGGAGAAAGCAAGTAGCGGTCATGTTGTATTCTGCATAGCAGCGACTTATATGTCGGAAAATTAAAATGGATATATATAGCATTCATTTTAAAAAAATAGTTACTATATGGAGTCACCTTATTAAAAAAAGAAAATTTTACGTTTAGACACAATTGGGCACATTTTTACCTGTCCTCTGTACGCTAAGCGTACAATAGCCCCAAGGCAAGCATTGCAAAAATTAACATATAGGCAACTTGACTACTAAAGTCATGGTTGCACTCTTATCTTTATTTGCTGATATTGAACGGAACTATATACTGAAACGAATGCAGGCTGGTCGTATGAAGTATGTAGAAAATGGCGGGAAACTGTGGAGAACTCCTAAGATCAATAAGTCTAAAACTGATTTGATACTCGAATTACTTAATCAAGGAAAAACGAAATTATTATTAGGAAAATGATTCATCACAAGTGCCATCTATACTTCTATAGACTATATCCATTTCTAGAAAAATTTGCGGTCTTGCCTAAAGACTTTATCACAACAAAAAGAGCTAAATTATACATTAGCTCCTCTTATTTGAAAATTATTTAATTATAAAGGATACGATTACTAAAATGACAAGCAGAATTCCACCTAAGAATTGTCCTAATCCAGAAGCCCCTCCAAGAATCAACAAATTGAAAAGATTTTTTCTTGTTTGGGTTTTTCCTACGAATGCATCATCTTTTTTCATTCTATATACGCCCCATAAGATTAATACTATTCCAAAAACGATACCGAATAATTTTAAGGCCATTATATTTACCTCCATTTATTATGTATATATTGAATTTTTTCTCAATCATTTTTTAGTTATTGTTACAACTACGAACAACACTTTCTTATCATTTCTAAAAATTCATCATCACTTCTTATTATTTTATTATTACATTTAAACGCTAAATAAACTATCTATTAACCTTACATAAAGATGACATTTCTGTAAGGTTGGAATAAAATAAACAAGCTCTCTACAAAAGTCTTTATTTCTTGTTGTGGATACATATAGGAAACTACTTTACACCCTCCGTTGCGATTGCTCTCTCTTCCCTTACAAGTAAAACAAATTTTGTCTCCTTAATTAACAAATACAGAGGCTGCTGCCAAACAATACTTCTCCTTCTCTACAGTTATTTATAGGAATGCAGCTCGTTCTCTTCGTTTTGAGAACACTAAATACTTTAATTTTAAGATGATGTAACCCCATACCCATCAAGCTAGTAATTTAAAGTGTCCCCAAAACGAAAATTTTATTATTTTACAGTAATTTATGAATGGATGGATATTTTTTTAATAAACTTTAATGAATTTAAGACTGAATATTCCTAATAATCAAAAAAATATTTCTATAAATTCTAAATATTTACTTTTTTTCAAAAGATGATACATTTGGGGTGTGAGTTACAAAACTATTAAAGGGGGATTTTTTATGTTCAAGAAATTAGTAGTCGGGGCATTAGCGACAGGTATTGCATTAACTGGGGGGATTGGTGCAGCATCAGCTGATACAGTAAAACCTGTGAGTTCTCCGAATAAAGCAACTGAAACAGCTTATTCAGAAAAACAACAATATATTTCAGATAGAATTGAAAGTATAGTTGAAAATACAAATGAAGTCGAAAGACCATTTGTACCAAATTTTTCTGATAAAAATAATCTTATTGGAGAAAAAGCAGCTGCAGCATTTAATTGGGGATATTCTGGTAATTATAATTTTTCTACATCAATTCAAGTGCAAAAAACTGTATCTGTAGCAGACAACGGAACTATTGGAGTAGCTATTCAAAACAATAAAAATTTTAATTTTAAAGTTGTAGTAAAAAGTTTATCATCAGGAAACACCGTAACCCATACTGTAACAGGAGGGCCAATGAGTGGTGGCGATTATGTTTATAACTACTTTGGTCCTATGAAAGCAGGAAACTATGTTGTAACCTTAGTAAATACAGATGGTTCATGGCACCAAGGCACTGTTTGGCTTGGATGGTAATTACTTAAATTTACTTATTTTTGAACAGACTTTTCAAAAAAGAAAAGTCTGTTCTTTTTAATTCTGCACGTCTCCTTGTTTTTGAGATGCTGATTTAGCATACCCATCAACTTAAGAAATTAATTGTTCCTCAAAAAGAAAAAATGAACTAAATTCCCATGGATACTTATATGCCTATGAAAAAATGAAATTTTGGTTTTGGGGGCACTTCAAAATGTTAGCTTGATAGCGATGTGATGTAACCCCCTTACCGTAAATTATTAAACTCTACTATTATA
>NZ_JBALLY010000229.1:0-744 GCF_036963045.1 Bacillus sp. JJ864
GGGTACATACCCATTTTCCTATAAAACAGGTAGAATTGACCCGGATTCTCCAACTGAAGTGAAGTGGGAGATACCTATAAACCTTGACAAGCATCAGCTAAGTGCTGACATTGTTTTATCTGATACATTACAATCAGGTCAAACATTACTGCCAGATAGTTTTATTTTGGGAAATGAAAATTTAACATATCAACAGTTTATAGATAAGGGTTATGGAACGATTAGTTTTAACGGTAACTCTTTTGAAATTAGAATTTATAAGGGTTATGTAAGTGGTCAATCTTTCGCTCTCAGATATAGAACTGCTATAACTGCAAGTGGAATGAACCAAAAAGTTTTGTCTAATGATTATACGATTAATTACCAAATTGTAAATGAGCAACCGATATCTCATTCAGAAACTTCCGATGTTGAAAATATAAACGCAGGCGGCGGCGCTCAAGGTGATTTACCACCAAAAGGAACGCTAAGAATTGTAAAGCACGTTGACGGAGATGAAACAAAATTCATACCGAATGCTTCATTTAACTTATATAAAGAGTCAGGTCAGCAAATTGGCGGTACGTATACAACGGATGCACAAGGTAAGGTCGAAGTTCCTAATTTAGATCCAGGAAATTACTATGTACAAGAAATTTCTGCTCCAGACTATTTGAATTTTGATCCTCAAGCAAAAGTGCCTTTTACAATTGATGCAAATGCTTCAAAAGGTGTAAAGCTGATGGTTCCGAATAAGGTGAAAAC
>NZ_JBALLY010000229.1:859-983 GCF_036963045.1 Bacillus sp. JJ864
GAAGTAACAGCAGCAAACAACTGGAACTATACGTTTACGGATATGCCTGCATATGATAATGACGGGAATGCGTATACGTATACAGTAAGAGAACAAACGGTAGCGGGATATAAATCCGAAGTAA
>NZ_JBALLY010000230.1:0-5454 GCF_036963045.1 Bacillus sp. JJ864
TTAATGACATTACAGCATACTTATCTAAAAAAACAGGTGCAGAATTTAGTTCAACAGAATTTAATAATAAGCATATAGAGAAACTAATTTCTTTCTTCCACGGTCACATTAAAAAAGTTGAATATAAAGATGAATACGACGATTTTATCGATTATGAAAACATTCCAATAAATGAATTTCAACTGAATAATCTACAATTAGAAATTGACTATGTATCCTTCTTAGCTAATTTTAATTTTGTATCAATATACAAAAATGGAAAGATATCCGTTGACAATAGTGAAGAAGAATACATAATAAATTTTGTAAAGGACGTAACATATGGCTTGGAAAAGAATAATTATTAATAGCATTATTATAATTCTCACAGTAGCTGTTGAAGCCACTTCCGCATTTCTTGGTGGAACCTTTGATAAACCTGAATATTTAGTTTTGTGTATTGCATTACTATTTTTTGTTATTATAAATCTAGTACTAACAAATGCCTGGCTCTCTCGGAAAGATGAACAAGAAAAATTAGAGCAAACAATATTAGAACATGAAAAGAAAATCTCTACACTTAGTATCCAAAACAATCAAACAGGTAATAATTTTTTTCACGTAGCTATCCGTCCTATTCTTTCAAGCGGTACATTTTTATCTACTAATATTATGTATGAACTATATTTATATGTAAATTCACCTTACGAAATACCCAGAAATCCAGATATTAAGCTAATCACTAATAAACGTTGGCAAATATTTCGTACACCAAGTACACCAGAAATTAGTTATTCAACACATAATGAAAAATTTGAGTATTCTTTAAAAGGGTGCCTAGATCNNNNTATCATTGTAAATAACAAATTTTATCTATATAAATTTATAGTTCAATTCACAGAAATCGCGGAAAATGAATTTACTTTACTTGTAGAATCAAGAGATTATAAATCAGAAGTTAACAACACTATTTTTATCAGACCTGCATAATTAAAAGAAAAATCTATTCCAGGTTTTTCTTTTTTTGTTATAATAAGAACATACGTTTGTATAATTGATAACGGAGTGAAATGATATGCATAAAACACAGACCTATTACACAACACACATTGAAGACTACATCGAAAAATTATATCATTCTTTATCTATCTTTATTCCAGAACAAATCGACATGGTTAAAATATCCAAAAAACTGAATATTTGGTTGCATTTTGCTCCATTTGGAAGTCGTGCTATTTGTAAAAATGATTTATCCAGTATTGTTATTGATAATCGAAACATGACTTATCAACAATGGGAAGACTTTGGTCATGAACTTTGTCATGTGCTATTCCATGTAGGGAATCAGCTATACATACCGAAAAGTTTTTTAGACTACCAAGAAGCAAAAGCAAACAATTTCAAATTACATTTTTGTATCCCGACTTTTATGTTAAGAACACTAGAACTCCCCGAAACAAGAAATGAATCAATACACCTTATTTCAGAAATTTTCAATGTTTCATTTCATATTGCGGAGCAACGTTTGTTACATTATGAGAATCAACTGCTAGCTAGTCACTTGCAAAATGTTTTTTTCACAAACATCTCTACTTACTCAGTAAAAACAATAGAGTCTACTGAACTACATTTAATGACTAACTTACATCACTTTTTATAATTTATGATACTTACTTTTCGTATAATTAATATTAATACAAGGAGGTATTTCTATGAAAACAGCAATCTACCTACGTAAATCCCGCGCTGATCTCGAAGCCGAAGCGCGCGGCGAAGGCGAAACTTTAGCAAAACACCGCACCACCCTACTAAAAATCGCCAAAGAGAAAAACTTAAATGTTTTAGCTGTCCGGGAGGAAATCGTTTCTGGAGAAAGCCTCGTCAAGCGTCCTGAAATGCTGGCACTTCTCGAAGAAATTGAAGATAACAAATATGATGTTGTTCTTTGTATGGATATGGATCGTTTAGGTCGTGGTGGTATGAAAGAACAAGGAATCATTTTAGAGACGTTTAAACGCTCGAATACGAAGATTATGACCCCTAGAAAGACTTATGACCTTAATGATGAGTGGGACGAAGAATACAGCGAATTTGAGGCGTTTATGGCACGTAAGGAATTAAAGATTATTACACGTCGTATGCAACGCGGTCGTGTCGCAAGTGTAGAGGCTGGTAATTACCTCGGTACACATGCACCTTACGGATATGATATCCATCGCTTAAATAAACGTGAACGCACGTTAGTAATCAATTCAGAAGAAGCATCTGTCGTAAGAATGATATTTGAGTGGTATGCCAATGAAGATATGGGTGCGAATGCAATTATGCGTAAATTAAATGAGCTTGGCTACAAAAGCAAGTTAGGTAATGATTGGAACCCATACAGTATATTGGATATGTTAAAAAATCATATTTATATTGGCAAAGTCACATGGCAAAAAAGAAAAGAAGTAAAACGTCCTAATGCTGTAAAACGTAGTAATACAAGGCAAGATAAATCAGAGTGGATTATTGCTGATGGAAAACATGAGCCTATCATCCCAGAAAGCTTATTTGAAAAGGTACAGGAGAAATTAAATACAAGATATCATGTTCCTTATAATACAAATGGATTAACGAATCCACTAGCTGGGATTATTAGATGCGGAAAATGCGGCTACAGTATGGTACAACGGTATCCAAAGAATCGAAAACCTACAATGGATTGTAAACATCGTGGTTGTGAAAATAAATCCAGTTATACAGAGTTGATTGAAAAGCGTTTACTCGAGGCATTAAAAGAATGGTACATCAATTATAAAGCTGATTTCGAGGAAAATAAGAACAGTGGCAATGCAAAAGAAACACAAGTGATACAAATAAATCAAGCTGCTTTACGAAAGCTTGAACAAGAGTTAGTGGATGTCCAAAAACAAAAAAATAATTTACACGACTTATTAGAGCGTGGCGTTTATACTGTCGATATGTTTTTAGAACGCTCTAACGTTGTTTCTGATCGTATAAGTGAAATTACTACAACAATGGAAAACTTAAAGAAAGAAATTAAAACAGAAATTAAAAAAGAAAAAGTGAAGAAAGATACTATTCCTCAAGTGGAACATGTCCTTGATCTGTATTTCAAAACAGATGATCCGAAAAAAAAGAACAGCCTCCTAAAGTCAGTTTTAGAAAAGGCTGTTTATAAGAAGGAAAAGTGGCAAAGACTCGATGATTTCGAACTCGTGCTTTACCCTAAGCTCCCTCAAGATGGCGACAAATAAGCGTTTGTGCTTTGTCGTCATCTTGTTGGTGTAATTAGATTCACACCATTTAATCCAAGAGCATCATTCGTTGAAACTGCTAATACAACAGGTTTACCATTTCGCAGGGTAGCTTTAGCAGCCATTAATACAGGTGAATCTGTCATAGCATTCGCAAATTTACTCATTGTATTTCCTGTTAATGGTGCTATAACCATACAATCCAATGGAATTTTCGGACCAAGCGGTTCTGCCTTCACAATGGAGTCAATTACTTTATGACCTGTAATAGCTTCTATCTTTTCAATCCACTCTGTACCTTCACCAAATCTTGTGTTTGTCGTTTGTAATGTATATGATACAACAGGGCGTACTTCCGCTCCATCCGCAACAAGTTTTTCTAAGTGGGGCATGACTTCTGCATACGTACAATGTGAGCCTGTTAATCCAAAACCAATTCGTTTCCCTTTTACACTCATTTTTTATTCTCCTTTCTCACGTCTACATCTGCCATTAATAAATTAGAAAGGACATTTGCGAGAATTTGTCCTGCTGTTTTTGGTGCAACAATCCCTGGAAGTCCAGGCGCTAACAAAGCCTTAATTCCTCGCTTTTCTGCATAGCGGAAGTCTGTCCCTCCTGGTTTAGAGGCTAAATCAATAATTAATGTATGAGCAGGCATTTTTGAAATTGCGCTTGCCGTTACAACAAGATGGGGGATTGTATTAATAACAATGTCAACATCGTGTACCTCTCGCTCTATATCTCGCATTTGAAATGGCGTAAATGTCATTTCTGTAATACGCGCAATATGTTCAGAACGACGAGCACCTACTTTCACTTTCGCCCCTAGTGACTGAAATGCTCTTGCTACACTCATTCCAGTTCTCCCAAAACCTAATACCATTACCGTAGACCCATGAATTGTGTAATCGGTATGTTGAATAACCATCATAATAGTCCCTTCAACAGTTGGTATTGAGTTATAAATCGCTACATCATCACGATCAAACAATTTGACAAGTTTTCGATTCGTTGAAGAAGCAATTGTATCTAAGTAAGTGTTACTAATACCTGAATATATCGTAAAATGCGCTGGTGTGTTTTCAATCTGTTCTTTTGTAATCATAACTTTTGCATTAGAAAAAATTGTATCAATCTTTCCGCTTGCATCAGTTCCAGCTACCGGCAAAATAATGGCATCTAAAAAAGTAAAATCGAGATTTTGCATACTCTCTTTTGCTGATCCTGTAAATCCATGATCCAACTGATCAAAACCTACTAATGAGAGTTTCGCATCAAGCTCAACTAGCTTACGAATGACTTCAAGCTGCCTTGCATCTCCTCCTATGACAGCGATATGAATATCAGTCAACATTCTTTTCTTCACCTTCTTTTTCTCTCATTATAAGAAAAGTGCCTACTTTTTCGTTTTCCTCCACATCATATGTAATGTACGAGTATAAGGTGATTGAAAACAACAAAGTAAGAATGACTTACATCTATAGATTTTCATAATAAAAAAGACGACCTCAATGGTCATCTTTTAATTAAAATCTGAATAATTAACAAGATCAAAAATGATCATATCTTGCCCTACTTTTTTAATTCGACTCCACTCCACCCTTACTTCTTGTTGCCCTCTTTTAAATCCTCCCCATTTTCCAACTGGAATAATGAGCGCTTGAATCTTCCCATCTTTCTCATCAATCTCTAGGTCGGCATGCCCTAGTACTCCCATTCGTTCCGCACGTTGTAAATCAACAATTTCTTTTCCGCTTAGTTCACTTAATCGCATTCCATCCCCTCCATATATAACATTTTTATTAAAAGATTTCTTTTATATTAAGTACCTATTCTAGACTTCACAAAAAAATGCCTATATATATAAATCCAAGTTAAAAAAACGACATAAAACCCTTTTTTTCAGTTGGGCGAGAGCGTCTAGCCATGCGTAGAAGCGGTCAGGGCCTTTTTCTGCCACATGCGAAGTTCAAACAAAGGGAGAAAGAAAGTAGCAGGATCTATTTTTCTGCATAGCAATCTATATGTCGAAAAGTCAAAGTGGATTTATATATAAGTTAAAAAAACGACATAAAAACGTCTTTTCTTTTTAAGGGAGAGACAAGAGTATCCAGCCGTACAGAAGCGTTTAGGGTCTTTTGCTCCTACATACAAGGTTTAAAACAAAAGAAGAAAGCAAGTAGCAATCAGGTTGTATTTTGCATAGCAGCAA
>NZ_JBALLY010000231.1:0-6349 GCF_036963045.1 Bacillus sp. JJ864
ATACATTTGTTAGTGTGTATGAGACTTTATATAATCTCCTTTTTAAAATTTCATGTAACGTAATAAAAAGGATAAATTTTATATTTCTAGAATAAAAAAGTAAGAAACTATAAGCAATTTTTTAGGGGGAGTAGAGAATGAACCAAATGATAAATTCCATTTCTCTAACAGGAAATTGGGAGCTAGACATTCAACATATGCTAGAACAATATAATAAACTTCACACATATGAGCACTCTGTTAGAGTCGCGAATGAAGCAAAGAGAATTGCGAAGAGAGAATCTAAAAGTTGTTCATCCATGGTTACAGGATGCTTATTTTGATCTAAAAGAGAAACTAGGAGTTGAGTAAACAATGTTATGCATTCCTTCATCTTTCAAAACAACTATCCAAGATGTTCACGGAGAACAAGGACAGCAATGGATTGAAAATCTTCCAAGTACGATTCAAGAACTGGAAGATAAATTATCGTTACAAGTCATTCAAACGTTCCCGAATCTTTCTTATAACTATGTTAGTTTAGCTCGAAAGGAAAATGGACAAGAAGTGGTATTAAAACTCGGTGTCCCTTGCGAGGAATTGAACAATGAAATAGAAGCGCTTCGTTATTTTCAAGGAGAAGGAGTGGTGACGCTACTTGATTCAGATGCTGACTATGGATTCTTACTATTAGAATATATAAAATCAGGCATGTCACTTGCCCATATGGAAAATGAAGAACAAGCAACGACTATTATAGGACAAACGATGAAAAAACTTTGGAAACCTGTGCCTACTCAGTATAGATTCCCTTCTATTGAAAAATGGGCAAGTGGATTGCAAGGTTTACGACTGCATTTTGACGGTGGTACAGGGCCTTTACCAAAAGACCTTGTCGAAAAAGCAGAAGATTTCTTTCCGCAATTAATTAAAACAATTTCCAAACCGCTTTTGCTTCATGGTGATTTACATCATGACAACGTGTTATGTATGGGAAAGGAGAATTGGCTTGCAATTGATCCAAAAGGAGTTAGTAGCGAAGCAGAATATGAAACAATTGCGTATTTAAGAAATCATTTATTCAATAAAACAAATCCCAAGCAGATATTAGCAAATCGTGTGCAACAATTGAACATCACGCTTAACTGACATTAAAGTTCTTAAAGAATTTACTGCTATTACTAAATATTTTTACGCCCAAATCAATCGTTTGAATTGGTAGGTTGGAAGCAATGTCTGCTTCATGAATTCCAAAAGTATTGGCGATTATGTTTTTACTTATTAATGGTGAAATGAATCTAGGAGAACTTTGTTTCATTTTTACAAGAGCTTGATTTTTAGCGATTTCAATAACAACTTCACGTAGTCCATTTTGTGTTTCAATTTGATATGTATTTTTTTTATTAGGATCAATTTTCTTGGCATTCACTAACGCGATACATGCTGCTATCGTTGGATGCCCAGCAAGCGATACCTCTTTATGAGGAGTAAAATAACGAAATAGATAATCTGCATTGGAAGAAGGATAGACAAATACTGTCTCCACAAGATTTATCTGCTTAGCGATGTTTTGTAAAGTATGATTTTCTAAACCGCTGGGATCCCAAAAAACAGCAGCGGGATTTCCAATTAAATTTTCACCAGAGAAGCTATTAATTACCATGAATTCTTTTTCCAATTTACTTCAACACCTCCAAAAATTAGTGTGCAAACACTAATTTTAATATAAACTAATTTCTAATTTGATGGTCTTTTTTTGCGAAGTAGGTCATGTTGAAAAGGAAAAAGAAGGTTATTGATTACAAAAAGCGAAGTAAATGATTGTGAATATCATTAGTCTCTATGAAAAACGAGATACACATAAAGTGAAAAAGTTACATTATGATATTAAAAAAATACATAATTATATTATTGTTAACTATTTTTAAGGAAAAATAGTAGGAAAGGACCTCGATCTATGAAGCGAATTGCTATTGTGGCGGCATGGGAGCCAGAGCTTACATATTTACATAAATATTACCCAAGCTATAAGAAAGAAAAACGAGCAGCTTGGGAATTTCATTTTCATAATCTGAACGGTGTTGAATTGATTTCTGTTATAACTGGAGTCGGAAAAGTACAATGTGCAAGTTGTGTTCAGCTTCTTATTAGTGAATTCCAACCAGAAGAGCTATTTATGACAGGAATTTGTGGAAGTTTATCAAATAAGGTGAAAAACGGTGATATTGTTGTCGCAACTAAGGTTATGCAACATGATGTAACAGGGGCAGGAATGGGAACGGATCCGTTTGATTTATATACAGGAAGAGCAGCGAGTATTCATCCTTCAAAACAGTTGATTAAAGAAATGAAAAAGTTGCAATTCGTTTATCCCTCTCATTATGGTACAGTTGTTTCAGGTGACCAGCGTATTCGTAGTTCAGAAACGAGAGAATTACTTCAGACAGTATACGGAGCGCTTGCGGTAGATCAGGAAATTGCGGCATTTTCTTACGTTTGTTATGTGAATGACAAACCATTTCTTTGCTTAAAAGCCGCTTCAGATCAAGCGAATGATAAAACAGTAGAAGAACAAAAAGTGTTTAAAATGTTAGCTTGTGAGAAAGCATGTGAATATATAGTTGCATTTTTACTGCATGTTTCAAAAGAAATGAAAGTGTAGAGATTTCACTTCTGGTATTCCAACAGTTTGTAAATAGCTTTTTTAGAAAAGGTATTTTAGGTGATGAAGATGAAAAACGGTACAAAAATAGCTGGTATAATTGGATTTTTTGTAATGATTTTCATGGTTGCTTTAATATGGAAAGCAAATACAAGTAATGAATTTAAAAAATCTACAATGAAAATAGATAATAATGCGGTTTCTAATAGTATTGATGGCTATATTTTACTTAAGGGAGATACTGTGTATTTCATTGAAGAGAAACACATAAAAGATGATTACGACAGAAAAAATTTAGAAGAAAGATTCAAAAGTAGAATTCCTGCTGACGCTATTTTACACTTTAATAATCCAAATATAGAAAAGGAAATACGAACAGGAGACAAAGTTAGAATAGAATGTAGTGAAATACTTGAATCTTACCCTGCGAAGATACGGGTTACAAGGCTGGAAAAAATTCAGGATTAAAAGCGAGAAATGTTTTACTCAATATTTGAGAATACAGATGTAGCTTTGAAATAAAGTTTGATAAAACGGTTTACTTAGTAAAATGGAGGAGTCTATTGTGGCTAAGAGTTTATCAGAAATGTCACTTGAAGAATTGTGGGAACTGTTTCCAATAATATTGAAAGAACATAATCCAATATGGAAAGATTGGTATTTGCAAGAAGAAAAACTGTTTAACAATATAATCGGTAATCAATATATTGAACGAATACATCACATAGGAAGTACTTCTGTTAACGGATTATTAGCAAAACCAACGATAGATATATTACTTGAAATAACAGAAGACTGTAATTTGAAATTTTTAGTGAATGCACTAGAAAAAAACGGATATATCTTAGAAAAGCAACCACAAAAACCAGCGCCTCATATGATGTTTATGAAAGGTTATACAGAGAGAGGATTTGCTGAAAAAGTATTTCATCTTCATGTTAGGTATATGGGGAATTGGAATGAATTGTATTTTAGAGATTTTTTACAACTACATAAAGATGTTGCCAAAGAATATGGTAACTTGAAAATGAGTTTAATAGATAAATATGAACATGACAGAGACGGATATACGAAAGCAAAAACAGAATTTGTTAACAAATATACTAAAATTGCAAAAATGGAATTTGAAAATAAATACAATCAGAACTAATGTTGTGAGGTGTTTTTGCTCAAATTGTATTCCAAAGTTACTGTTTTTTTCGTAGAATATGGATGAAAACTCAGTTATCAATTAAAAGAAAGAATGAGGAGTATATGCAACTTATCCAATGTACAAAAAAATTAGCTGATGAAATGAAAATAAAAGTTCAAAAAGTAGATACTGCTGATTTCAATCCGCTATATTGTTGGCATGCACATCTTTTTAAGATTGGCCGAAAAAAATGTGTAATGATTATGAATAACGCTACAAGATATCACTTTGTTATTTATGGGGTATTAAAGAAAGACTTACAAAACTTAGATCTTGTATTTCAGAAGAATTTAATAACAAATTTATTATTAGACGGCGTTGATCCTGAAATAATTGAACGATACTTAAATCAGGATTCAATTGTGCAATATGCGGCGACAAATAATCGTAGTATTCTTTCACAATTGAATGAGTCTATTTTCGCTGTAGATCATTATTTTTATCGTGAGTTAGTAGAAAAGAAACAAGAGTTTATAGATTTAGCGGCAATGAATCAATGGCTGAACCAGCAAATTATGCTGAAGTTACCGAAGTATCCAGTTGAAATGATGAGGGAGGCACTTGTAGAGATAAAGTGATAGTAGTTATCCAATTAATTTAAAATAGTGAATAGAGGAAGAATCCATTGCAATAATTGGTTATTTTCACAAAGAAGTTAGTCCTTTCCAAACCGGGAATTATTGTTTGAATCTTTTTAAAAATAACACTTTAGTCTTTTTGAAATGAAATGCATTATAATGGATAAGAAAGATTCTAGGTAAAGAGGTTATGGAAATGGATAAAGTATACAACGATTTATTGAATATATTAGATGATAATAAAGTAAAAAAAGATGAACCGTTAAAACGATACACTTTCACTAAAACGGGTGGAAATGCAGATTATTTTGTTTTACCTACTACGTATCAAGAGGTACAAGATGTAGTAAAATATGCAAATCAAAATAATATCGAATTTACTATTTTAGGTAATGGTTCAAATATAATTATTAGGGATGGCGGCATAAGAGGGATTGTTCTGAATTTAACCAAGTTAACTGATATTTTATTAAAAGATAATAAGGTCATTGTTCAAAGCGGAGCAACTATTATTGATACTTCTAGATTTGCACTTGAAAATCATCTAACTGGATTAGAATTTGCTTGTGGCATTCCAGGAACAGTTGGCGGAGCAGTATACATGAATGCAGGAGCATATGGTGGCGAAGTATCAAATGTAATTGAAAGTGTGTTAGTTTTAACTAGAGATGGCGAAATTCTTAATTTAAATAAAGATGATTTACAATTAGAATACAGAAACAGTTCCATTTCCAGAGAAGGATATCTTGTGTTAGAAGCGACATTTGCTTTACAAGAAGGAGATTACAATAAAATCAAAGAACAAATGGATGAATTGACATTTTTACGTGAATCAAAACAGCCATTAGAATATCCTTCTTGTGGAAGTGTTTTTAAACGTCCTCTAGGTATGTTTGCTGGTAAGTTAATTCAAGATAGTGGGTTGCAAGGTAAACAAATAGGTGGTGTCCAAGTGTCTACTAAGCATGCTGGATTTATGGTGAATGTAGGTGAAGGTACAGCGAGTGATTATGTAAAACTTATCAGATATGTGCAAGAAACGGTAAAATCTAAATTTAACGTAGAATTAGAAACAGAAGTAAAGATAATTGGAGAAGAATTAAAGTCTTAATAGTAAGAAACACTTGAGATGTTAGTGTTAATGTGTGAAATATACAAAAAGGCTAGTTATATACTAAAAAAGTACGTAAGAAGTTTGAACAAAATGGACAGTTTTAATTGGGATAACTAGCTACAGAGGAGCAAGAAGAGAGATATGAATGTATATCTCTTTTCTTTATATACAATAGATTATTTATAACAAAAAGGGGATTGATGTGTTTGCAACAGCAAAATAAAATCGCAGTAATTGGTGGAGCTGGGAAAGCAGGACGGTACATTGTAGAAAAAGCAATAGAAGCAGGTTATCAAGTACGAGTTCTGACGAGAAATCCAAAACAATTTAAGGCATTTTATGAACGTCTCGAGATAGTAAAAGGTGATGCGAGAGATATAGAAGCGATTCGGGCTTTATTAGCGAGTTGTCATACAGTAATAAGTACGCTAGGTAAACCGAAGAAAGAGTCCTTTATTTTTGCAATGCAACCGAGAATATTCTTACTGTAATGAACGAATTACATATTTTAAGATATATTGTGGTGTCGGGTGGATCAGTCGATGTACAAGGAGATCATAAAAGCTTCCTTAATAAAATGGGAGCAAGGATGTTTCGAATTCTTTTTCCAAATATGATGAAAGATAAGTACAAAGAATTAGATTTGTTGTTAAAAAATAATCTCGATTGGACATTTGTCCGTTTACCATTTGTAGTGGAAGGAGTTGCTACTGGTAGTATAAAAGAGAGTTTAATTGATATGCCAGGTATGAAGATTAATAATGGGGATATTGCTGAGTTTCTTATTAAGCAAATTTCAAATCCTTTATATATATAATTACAAC
>NZ_JBALLY010000232.1:0-12690 GCF_036963045.1 Bacillus sp. JJ864
AATTAGCGTAAGAACCATTTTATTCTGGCGTTTACATCTTTAGCTTTTAGTTGGTCTGCTTGGATCGTTTAAACATTCATACGATATTTTGAATAAAGTTTAAGTATTTGTAAAAAAGCTTAATCAAAATCCTGTCCTGAAAAGCTGGACTTTATTCTCTCCTGGTATTAATGAGTAAAAGGAAATTCGTATTGAAATGGGGAATAATACATTGTTATCTATTAATGGGGGAGAAAAGACACAACGAATAAATAACATTAATTTAATAGAATGAGGGGGATTATTTTGAGCAATCGAGCTTTAAAATTTACTAAAGCAATTCATAACATAATAGATGAACAATTTTCTGGAGCTATTTACATCAAAGATAACAATGAAGTCTTATTTGAATCAGCATTTGGTTATGCGAACAGGGCTGATAAAAAATTAAATACTGTTCATACACGCTTTGGAATTGCATCTGGCTGTAAGTTGTTTACAGCTGTTGCTATTTGTCAACTAGTTGAAAAAGGTTTACTATCATTTGAAACTCGTCTTGAAGATTGTTTAAACATAAAATTCCCGCATTTTAACAAAGACATAACAATTCATCACCTTTTGACTCACACTTCTGGAATACCGGACTATTTTGATGAACAAGTAATGGATAACTTTGAAGACCTTTGGAAACAAACACCTATGTATCTTTTGAATGACGTAAAAGATTTTCTTCCTTTATTTCAAAAGGGGAATATGATGTTCCAACCTGGAGATAAATTCCACTACAATAATGCTGGATTCATTGTTTTAGGTTTAATCGTAGAACAACAATCAGGACTTTCTTTTACCAACTATATTGAATCAAATCTCTTCCAACGATGTGGAATGAATGATTCAGGATATTTTCCTTTAGATCAACTCCCTAAAAACACTGCCTATGGGTACATAGATAATAAAGATGGAACGTGGAGAACGAATAGCTACTCTATTCCGATAAAAGGTGGAGCTGATGGAGGTGCTTTTATCACATCATCAGATATGGTCAAATTTTGGGAAGCTTTGTTTAATCATCAACTTTTGAGTAAAGAATGTACAGAAACACTTTTGAATTCACAAATCCGTGTTAAAGATGGGGTAGATTATGGATATGGACTTTGGATCACTAAAAGTGAAGAATCTATAGTTAAGTATCATGTAATGGGATATGACCCTGGTGTAAGCTTCCATTCTGCTTTTTATCCTAAGTCAGGAATCAAGATAGTAGTAGCTTCAAATAAAAGTTCAGGATCCTTTGAAGTAATGAAGGGGATTGAAGAAATTATTTTTGAGAGATGATCAAACATTATTCGAGTCAACTACCCACCACTTAAACGCTAACACGTTTTGAAGTGGGGGCTTGTAAAAAAAGCCCTGGTTGTCTAGCCTTAGTCTTTCGTGGACTCCGTTCGTAGGTTGCATACCCCAAGAATGATTCCCTAGTTTTTGGCTCTATGGTGGCTCTGTAACAGTTCTGATTTGGAAGGAACAGTCAACCACAAGCCTTCTTTTATAAGAAGTTGCCAACACCTACAAACATTGGCGAAGGGAAACGAACTCTTAGGAGGGACAAAACATGCATGTATTTGTCAAGAATTTAAGGGGAGAACCACTTATGCCCTGTAGTCCTCGTAAGGCAAGGCTTCTTCTCAAACAAGGAAAAGCAAAGATTATTGGATACACTCCGTTTACAATTCAATTGCAATATGCCACAGGTGAAGCGGTGCAACCCGTTACAATTGGTGTTGATAGTGGTTCAAAACATATCGGCATTGCAATTACTACAGAAGACAAAGTTCTAGCAAAAGGAACCATCCAGTTACGTCAGGACGTCAAAGAAAATCTCACACTAAGAGCTGCATTACACAGAGGTAGAAGACAACGGAAAACGAGGTATCGCAAAGCCGTTTTCTCAATCGAAAAAAGAAAGAAGGATGGTTACCTCCATCGATTCAAAGCAAAGTAGATAATCAAATTCATTGGATTGAAATATTCAAGTCACTCTTACCTTCACCAAAAGTGATTGTCGAAGTAGGGAAATTTGATGCACAAAAGCTAAAAAACCCTGACATACAAGGAACCGAATATCAACAAGGAGATGCCTTTGACTTTTGGAATACGAGATATTATGTATTTGCGAGAGACGATTACACCTGTCAAATTTGTAAGAAACAAGGTGGCATTTTGCATACGCATCATATCATCGAACGGTGGTTCGGATATGGCAAATAACCTTGTAACGGTGCATGAAGAGTGTCATCAAAAATTTCATCAAGGAAAAATCAAACATGTTTTTAAGAAACCAAAACAATATAAAGAAACAGCCTTTATGAATATATTGCGTAAGCAAATCATAAATCGTTTAAATTGTGAGATTACGTATGGCAGCTACACAATGGGGACTTCTTTCGGAAATACGTTAAAGGACAGTGTTGTTGGGGAATAATGGGAAAGTTTTTCAAATGATATTAGGTTGAAAAAAGGATTTTATATTTCTATAACGAAATAAATTAAAAGATAAGGGAGGCGATATTATGAACATTACAATGAAGAATGGTATGAAGAACACGTGTAAAAATTATAACGAAAAGGAGTTTTTCTATTGAACCAAACTTTGCTTATTATTGATGTCCAACAAGAATTAGTTGATGGTAATAATGAAATGAAAAGTGTGTTTAATAAAGAAGTGTTATTAGATAACGTTAATTTAGTTATTAATAAGGCATTAGAATCACAAGCTTTAATCATCTTTATAAGGGATAAGGATGTTGCTGAAGGAAAAGGTCCAGGGTTTCAAATACACCCGAAAGTAAACGTGCCAACTACTGCAAAAATATTTGATAAAGCAGCTACAAATGCATTTTATGGTACATCATTACTAGATTTTTTAAAGGAAAATGAGATTGAACATATTGTTATGATGGGATGTAAAACAGAACACTGTATTGACACGGCAGTTAGAACTGCAACGGTAAATCATTTCGATGTTACTTTAGTAGGAGATGGTCATTCGACGACAGATTCTTCAATTCTATCTGCTGAGAAAATCATCAGTCATCACAATGAAATACTTCATGGTCATTACAATGTTGACAACTTTTCTGTTGTTCGGACTACCCAAGAGGACTTGTTTCAACCAATCCATGACAATTACCGATAAAACGCCATTTATCCATTTAAATTGAAAAGTACGTAATTGTTATATTTGTAAATATGTTGAAGCCAAACATGTACACCCCCGTCCTAAAACTAGAACGGGAGTGTACGTATTAAAGATATGAAATAATTTTATTAAAACTTTATAAAAGGAGAAGAGAATTTTGAAAAAGTCAACTCATTGCGTTATAGAAGAATTTAATCAGTTAATTCCTTTTCTGATTTCTTTAGAGGCAGTAAGTGAAAAGTTATTTTTCAGTCCTATTTGTGAAGAAAAATGGTCAACGGCTGCAATTATCTCTCATTTTATGTATTGGGATCGATATATTTTAGAGGAGCGCCTTGAAGGGATGGTTCATGGAGAGTTACTTCCAAAAGCTAAAGTGAATGTAGAAGAAATGAATAGGCTGGCAGAGGAGTATGCACATTCAGGAATTAGTAAGAAACAACTAATTCAAGAGGTCTGTGAAACAAGACAAAGATTATTAGATTCGTTAGCCGATAGAAATTTAGGAGTTATTTTCTATATAGAATCAAATGAAATGACAGTAAATGAATATTTCAAAGGAATGGCGAGGCATGACATCCATCATATTAAGCAAATTAAAGAATTTTTAAGATTCGGCGATAATTAAAGTTAGTTATAAATGATGATACAGCTAAAGAAAATGAAAAACGGGGAAGAATATGAGCAAAAAAAGAAAATGAAAACAGAGGGAATATAATCAAAGGCAGCAGGCTCTTAAAATGCAAAAAATGGACCCGGAAATCAATTCACATAAAAAAATACAAAGATTTATAGCTAAGCTAATCTACATAATAGCAGCAGCGTGTATATGGGGTGTTTTATTTTTAGCTATTAAACCTACTAGTTTTTTGCATTCGATGCTGCTTTTTCTGGTAATGATGGTATTATTTTTTCTATATTTAGCATTGTTTGTGCTGTTCGAAGAAGACAATCAGACTAATAGACAAACGAACAGAAGAAAAATATCAAGAAATAGTTCCTCAAATTCATCATGGGGATACTGGGATGGAGATAATGGGTGTAATAGCAGCAGTGATAGTGGATGTGGCAGTTCAGGAGATGGCGGAGGGGATTAGAAGTTAGCTATCTCTCCTAAATGTTTATTAAAAAAGTACGCCTCAAAGAACAAAGTAGCTCATAGTCTTTGAGGCATTTCCTTTCGACTCACGTTATCAAAATTAAATCACTGCATCGAAGTCAGTTGATTTAGGCGGAGAGGCCGCTTTTTTCAGTAGCATTTCCCATAATTGTACAGATTTTCTCCATTCGACTACGGCTTGTCCGTTTTGATACATAGCATTTTCATAACTTAAAGTAAGTTGTTGCATATCATTTGAGCCGTAAAGCATATCAATGTGGAGTGCATATTCTCGTAATGTTTGACTTTTTTTACGTTGAATACCGATTCTTGCAAATTGTTTTAAAAGTGCTTTGTAGGCTTTTGGATAAACGGCATCACTTTTTCGGTATTTATAGAAAAGAATGATTAAAAATGTGAGCCACTTCATTCTCGTAGTAAAGAGAATGTACCCAATGATACTTATTGGAATAGAAGAGAGGAGTACGTACCACCAGGAAAATCCCTTTTTAGAATCTGTCATCTTTTTAGTAGAGACTCCTTCTGTATCTTCTATTAAACCTTTGAGTTTTGCCTCATTGTTCCGCTGTTGTATTTGCTCGTTGGTAGAATTGATTTCTTCGCTATTTTGTGAATTAGAAGCAGGAGTATTATTTATAAAATTATAGGGATTGGTAAATCCTTTTGTTGGTTCGAACGGAATCCATCCGTATCTTGGAAAGTATACTTCGACCCAAGAGTGTGCGTTATTGTTTGCAATTTTATAAACGTTATCACTTTCTAAACCAGTAAATGTATTGTCAAGAGTTCCTTCAGTATAGCCTTTTACCCAGCGAGCGGGAATCGAGGCAGAACGAAGTAACACGATCATTGACGTCGAAAAATTATTACAGTATCCGCTTTTTGTATTGAAAAGGAATTGATCTACATAATCTTGGTCTTTGGCAGGCACCATGACATTGATTGTTTCGTATACAAATGAATTATCTGTGAAGTAATTTTCGATAGCTAATACTTTATCATATCGGTTATCTTTTTCATTTGTAAGACTAACAGCTAAGTCTTTTACTCGCTGTGGTAATGATTCGGGAAGTTGTGTGTACTTTGTCATGAAATAAGAACTTGTTTCGTGACCTTCGTTTGGTTTTACAGTTTTCAAATTTTCTATGGAAAACTGTGGGGTTTTATATGTTACTTTATACGAATTTAAAGCAGTAGAAGCGTCTCCGTTCATCGTATAAACTTTTTCTGAAAACGGGTCAACACTGTATGATATATTAGCATCAGCCTCAACCTCAACAGATACTAACCCTGCTGGATAAATAAGATGAGGGTAGCTTTTTTGCATCGTAATTGTTGCTGTGGATGCCTCCATTTTTGTATTTTGTTCGTACCAGCTCACGATGTCATTTTTATTTTTAAAAGAAACCTTTTTCTGCTTTTCAGAAACCTCCCAGCCTTTTCCTGTATAAAAATCTTTTGTTTCTACTCTCCAATATTGTTTGTTTTGCGTTTGCGCTGTAAAAACAATTGTATTATCCGCCTCAAAAGGCCCGCCTAATTGCGAGTCATCTAAACCGTATCCGATTTTAGAAACTTCTTGTTTTTTACTTACTTCAGATGTTTTAAACTTCAAAAAATCCATCGGGTTAGTCCATTGAGGTCCAAATTTCGGAGCAAAGTATGCAATGGTTGTTGCCAATACAATAAATATTGCAAGAGGTCTAAGTAATTTTGTGAGATGTCTAGCATAATTTTGTAATTGTTCACTCGCTTTTATTCGTTCAATTTGAAGAAGACTAAGCATAAAAAAGCCAATGACAACGGTACGAATAATCGCATAGTTTGCGTTGTATAAATGTAAGTTATGAAAAGTCGTGATATAAATGATAGTCAAAATAAGAAATAACAATCCACGTTTTTTATGAACCATCCAATAAGAGATGAGAGAACACAAAAACCAGAATGATAGAAAAAATAAGAATGTCGGAAAAACTGGAGAAATATCTAGTAGATTGCCCTGAAAAAGCAGGGATCCATTTTGGGAAATATCAGAAAAGAATGTTGTCAGCCAAGACGGGTTTATAAAAGTATTTTTATAATATAGGGAATGAATGATGAATAAAATCGTTACAACCTTTATTGGAATCTGCCACTTTGTTTGAAAAAAAGAGAGAGTGAAGCAAATTCCTATAAATATTACAAAAATATCTAATCTACCTACATTTGTAATACCTATAAGCGGCCTTACCCACTCAAGCAAAAGAAGAAATCCGCACATATGTATAAAGAATCTATTCATATCCAATTGATGTTTCACTTGTAATGTTCTCATTTGCTCACCTCAAAAAACACGTTTGTATAATGGTTTTCATAAACCGCTTTTACAAATATTTTTCGTTTTTGTAGAGTTTCTAGTATATTTAGTTCTCGATGTGAGAGTTGGTTCGCTTTTTCTTTCACGACAAACACCATTAATTTTCTATTTTTTATTGCTGCACAATCAGCCGCTTTTTGAATATCGGGAGTAAGGTCACTTGTTACAAGTATAATTGTAATTGGCTGGTAAATTTTTCTTAATTCCATTTCTACAATTTGAGAAAGCGGGAATACACTGTCTGCTTGTACTTTCGCTAAATGACAAAAGATTTGTTGCAACTGCTTATCTCCATTATCTAAAGGGAAAGTCGTTCGTTCTTTGCCAACAGACACGAATGACGCTGGTGAATTTTGTTTCAAGACAGCCCTAACAATTGAAGCAGTAAACGAAACGACTGATTCAAATAGAGTAGTTGAGGTTCTGTCCATGAATATCATGATATTATTGCTGCGCTGCTGTTCAAACTCTTTCGTCATAATATTGTTTGTACGTGCAGTTGCTTTCCAATCAATCCATGAAAAACGATCACCAGGTATATATTCTCTGACACCGACAGAGACTGTAGAGTCTTTTGCTAAATTTATATTTGCCGAAAGCGCTCCTTGTTCGAAATGATTTTCCAATTGTCGATACTTTATGTCTACATACTGAGGATAGACTAAAAACGTATCAGGAACTGAAAAAGTTATCTCTTTTTCCATAATACCGAATAGATCACCAGTTTTTACACGTACACTTGAAAAATTGTGCTCTCCTCTAGGGATTGTGTCAATAACATATTGAAATGAAATATGTTGCTTAAATCCAGGAAAGAGAATTACTTTATTTGCCTTTGTTTGTTTACAGCCTATAAAGTGCGGTGGTAGTTCATCTTCCACAACTAAATAAAGTAAGGGAAAAGGGAGTTTTCTCTTTATTGTAATCGTACTGAAAAATGGTTCTCCCGCTACATATTCTTTTTTATTCGTTATTCGTTTTACTTCAGCGTCCCGTAAGGCGTAGAAGGGAAGTAGTAATGAATAAAGACCTAAAGGAATCGTGCTGTAAAATAAAAACCAACTTACAAATCCTCCTTGCAGCATGGCGTACACAAATGTTAAGACAAGGCATAAAGGGATTAGTAATAACTTGGAAACAAGATAAAGTACGCGTAGTAGTCGTTTCATCAAAGGTTCAGCGTCCTTTGAGTCGGCACGGTAGTTCGTGCAACAATTTTTGCGATAACTTTTTCTCCCGTTACTCCTTCAAATTTCGCTTCCATTTTTAGAATGAGTCTGTGAGCTAAAACGTAAGGAGCTAAAAATTTAACATCGTCTGGAATAACATAATTTCTGCCATGAATGAATGCATAAGCCTGTGAAGCTTTCATTAAAGCAATTGAGCCGCGTGGGCTTGCACCTAGCTGTATGGAACTATAAGATCGAGTTTGATTAACAAGTTTTACAATGTAATGCTTGATTGCTTTGTCTATGCTTACTTCCCGTACACTTTGTTGTAAATTCAGTAATTCTTCTATTGTAGTAATAGCTTGTAAATGAGAGAGTGGCTTTGTTTTTTCCATACGGTTTAAAATTTCAAACTCTTCTTCTGGTGTAGGATAGCCCATTTTTAGTTTCAATAAGAAACGATCGAGCTGAGCTTCTGGCAAAGGGTATGTACCTTCATATTCAACTGGATTTTGGGTAGCCATTACAAAGAATGGTTTTGGTAACGGTCTTGTGGTGCCATCTATTGTGATATTGCCTTCCTCCATACTTTCAAGTAAGGCAGATTGTGTCTTTGGTGATGTGCGATTGATTTCATCAGCAAGTACGAAATTCCCCATAATTGGTCCAGGTTTGAACTCAAATTGCAATTCTTTTGGATTATAAATAGAAACACCTGTTACATCAGACGGCAGTAAATCAGGTGTGAATTGAATTCGCTTGTAATCGGCATCAATTGATTTAGAAAGAGCACGTACTAGCATTGTTTTCCCGACACCGGGAACATCTTCTAATAGTACATGACCTTCAGCTAAGAGAGCTGTCAAGGTTAGGATTGTTTCTTTTCGTTTTCCTACCATCAATTTTTCAATATTGTTAATGATTTTTTCTACAATTGGATGTAGTGTATCAAGCTGCGTCATCGTAATCCTCCTAATTTTATTATCGTTTTCTAGTTCATTTACTGTGAAATAGAAATTAAGTTAAAGAAATGAGTTTCTTCCGTTTATTGCAGTAGAATAGTAATCTAAGAAATAATTAGCATTTGTATTATAAAAGTAAAAAATTGAAACCTATATTTTAGCTAGGAAGCCTTTGAGCATATATTGCAAAAGTATAAATGCTAAAAAATATAATGACACACTTTATAATTTCTATATCTCCAAAGGAAATCCTACTCTTAATTTCATAAATATTCAGATTATAATTTTAGGGTTATACCTAATACCAGTGTTGCTGTTACTTATTTCTTCTAGTATCTTTTACGCCAAGACCTTAGGGAATCTCGAGGTTTCCATGAATAATGTCATATAGTTGTTACACTATATATTTACATTAATTAACAAATAGAAGTTTAATTGTAATAATATGGTACAATCGGTTAGTAAAGGTAATGATCAATTTTAAAAAAATAAATAAAGAGGGGGAATTTAAATGGTATATATGTTTGTAAATATAGGAATTAGTCTATTGATTGGCATCATATTCATTTTATCCGCACAACTATTAAAAAAATATCCACCTACAGATATTAATGCAGCATTTGGTTATCGAACGCGTCGATCAATGAAGAATATAGAGTTATGGCATGCGGGGAATAAATATAGTGCTAAAATTATGAGGAAAAACGGTTTTTTAATGATACTTATAGGAAGTATCATTAGCCTAACTTTCAGGTATCCACATACAATAATTGCGCTCATAGCTCTTATGATACTATTAATAATTATTATGTTTTTTAGGGTAGAGACGAAATTAAAGGTAGTGGAGAAATAATATAATAATCAATTACAATCTTTTTTATAAAAATCGTATCATGATTTATAGTTGAAGAATCCATTTTGCTCGAACTTTTTCAAAATGGATTCTTCTTATTTATCATAAATTAAGGGTTTTTTAATCAAACTTTATTTAAAAGCAAGATTTAATTTAACTTGCAATCCGATTGTTAGAATTGTTTGATTCTTCCGCCTGCAAAAACCGTTGTGTTTCTGTAACGACGATCCCGCTTAATCCAATCAAACCAATTAAATTTGGAATTGCCATTAGTCCATTTGCAATATCAGAGAACGTCCAAACAAGCCCTAGTTTTAAATTTGCTCCAAAAAGGATTATACTAACAAAAATAAGACGATAGTATCGAACCGCAGGATAGCCAAATAAATATTCAACACATTTCTCTCCATAATATGACCAACCCAACATGGTTGAGTACGCAAATAAAATAATTGCAATGCCAAGGATTATACTTCCGGCGTTTCCAAATACAGTTTGAAATGCAAACGTCGTTGCTTCAACACCCGTTTTACCAGAATTCCAAGCACCTGTTGTAATGAGTACTAAGCCAGTGATTGTACATACGACGAATGTATCAAGAAATGTACCAGTCATAGATACGAGTGCTTGTTTAGCAGGGGAATCAGTCTTCGCAGCAGCAGCAGCAATCGGTGCACTTCCAAGTCCGGCTTCGTTTGCGAACACCCCTCGCGCCATCCCAATTTGAATAGCTGAAGCAATAGTTGCCCCAGCAAAGCCTCCAGCAGCTGCAGTGCCATGAAAAGCACCTGAGAAAATAAGCTGAAATGCTTCTGGAATTTGATCTATATGATAAAAAATAATAATAAGTCCAGCAATGATATAAAAGAAAGCTTTAATTGGAACAAAAAATCCGGTCACTTTTCCTATTTTTTTAACACCGCCTAAAATAACAATTGCGATGAAAAGAGCCATTATGATTCCTGTTACGACAGGGGATACGGAAAAGTTAATTTTCATTGCCTCAGCAACTGAATTAGACTGCACCATATTTCCGATTCCAAATGAAGCTGTTGTTCCGAAAATAGCAAATAATATAGCGAGCCATTTCTTTCCTAATCCATGTTCTAAATAATACATTGGACCACCTGAGTATTCCCCGTTAGCGCCATGTGTGCGATATTTAACTGCAAGAATCGCTTCTGAATATTTTGTTGCCATTCCAAACAAGGCAGTAATCCACATCCAAAACACTGCACCTGGTCCCCCGATAGACACTGCGGTTGCAACACCAGCTATATTTCCCATGCCGATAGTAGCGGACATGGCGGTCATTAACGCTTGAAAATGGCTAATATCTCCTTTAGCTGAGTTGTCCTCTGATTTTCCGAATGCTAACTTATGAGCATATAATAGTTTAATAAATTGTAGGCCTCGTAGACGTACTGTAAGGAGGATTCCTGTCCCAACAAGCAGTAAGAGTGTCGGCAGTCCCCATACGTAATGATTGATTACTTCTAATACTTGATTTACTGTTTCCATCTTTACTCTCCTTTTGAAAAAATAAAAAAACCATTTCATATAAACGAAATGGTCTCTGGAGATACAAGGAATAGAAAAATAAACCGATTCGGGAATCGGTATTTTCTGTCGCTTGTCTCTGTCCTTTTACCTGAGAGATTATCCGCTGTAATGGCGGATTTGCTCCTTCGGTGCTCTGTTTCCTCCATGCTGCTGTGCAACAGGAGGGAGTCTCTCCAGAGATTCGTCCCCATACAGTTCTACTTGAATACAAGACCTGAGAGTTTCAAAGCTGTCCGACCAGCTTTTTGCCCCATCGGTAGATCAAAGGATCTTCTCCTGTATGGTTCATCCGAATGCTATGAAATTAACATGAGTAATTATAGCTACGAATTATATTGTAAGTCAAGAAGGAAATAAAAATAGATTCATATTCAAAATTTCACTATTGATGATTTTCCATGATTTTTTAGACATGAAAAATGCTTGTCTTTCGTAATCCATAGATTACTTTAGTAAGCACGCCATTATAATTTTCACGCGTTAATTCATGCATTTTCATACTACTATTAGTCTTTATATCATCTATTTTAGGATGAGAAGCATAATAGATTGTTCCTAACACAGTTTGAGAACTTTGCATCAATTGATTAATAGTAGATAGAAATTTTGGAGATGAGATTTGCATAGGGCCAATTTCATCAATCACTATAATCTTATTTTGGTTATTTTGGACTGAGTCAATAGCAATACTTTCAAATTCGGAAACGTTTACGCCATATCTGCCTACTCTAATATCACTGTTAAAATTAACATCTGCAATTACCGATTCGTCTCTATTTAGAGAGATAATTTTAAACCCCGTTCTATTAGAATTCTCTACAATTTCCTCTGTATAAAATCCACTAAAGCTTTCTACTCCAATTTCGCTTATTATTTTCTTTAGAGCTGTAGTTTTACCTACTCTTGGCTTACCAGTTAGAAAAAAATGATTTCCCATAAAGCTATGTATCCTCCTGTGTCGTAAGAGTAACTACGTATTGAATTAGAGCTGTTTCGTTTTGCTATTTTGTAAATGTGGACACTTAGCAAGTAAAGTTGTGATAAATAATTCTTCGTTTTCTGGTGATAGTTTGACGCTGCCGAATAGAGCGTTAGGATAGTGAATTTCTACACCGTGAAATGCAGCTGCGGGGCGGAAGCCCATCATCATATCATCGGTTGGATGGATTTTTGTTATATTTACGTAGGGAACATTGCACCAAAAAGGACCGCATCTTGCATATAAACTCTTTTCTCGTAATTCGTAGCGAATTCCGAAAATAGTCCAAAACATAAATAAGTCAAATATTAGAATGACACTAGGAATAACAATCCAATCTACAGAGTTCAATGTGTTATCTAACCAAAGCGGAAGAGAAAGGAGTATGTTAGAAAATAGAATAATTCCAATCATCATATACCAATATCCCTTATCTCGTCGTACTTTCCATCTCATAACATCACCCGTTTCTTTATTTGATATGAAAAAACGAGGGGGTTATACAAATAT
>NZ_JBALLY010000233.1:0-425 GCF_036963045.1 Bacillus sp. JJ864
TATAAACTCAAAATTGTAAGTAGGAAGAAAAGAATCTTTCAAAATAATCCCTACAATCAAAACAAATAAAAGCATACAAACAGATTGAAAAAAAGATATTTTATTCATAACTATATTATCCGTCCTCTTAAAAAATAATTTATAATCATTTAGAAGATTTTTTATAATCTTTATACCAAGAAAAACAAAGATAACTATTCAATAAAAATAATATAGAAAAAACCAAAGTATTATAAATTAATTTATCAGAAGCAAATAAAATAATTTTTGTAAGTAAAAATATAGACAAAATCAAAGAAAGATAAAATAAAATCTGTTTACTCTTAGAATCCAATATAAACACCTCGACTATAATAATACAAATCTTCTCATGCATTATTATAACTATAACAACCTGTATAGAAATAACAATAATATAAATAATT
>NZ_JBALLY010000233.1:508-905 GCF_036963045.1 Bacillus sp. JJ864
ATGCAAAATTACATATTTTAACTCTTGTTCTTCAAAATATTTTATATCTGGAGTACCGCTGACAAAAAACGAAAATTATACCCTAAGGGATTTATTAATAGCTAAAACCACAAAATCTTTACTCCAAGGAAGATTTCCACCAAAAACATTCGTTTTCGGTACTTATAACGAAATCCTTTTTATATCAAGGGATTTCGCCTTAACGTACACAATCCACGAAATGTTAGTGCTATCCCATAATCTATAGGATCAACATCTTCTTCATCCATCACCATTCTTAACACAAAATACTCATCTAAATCCATTCCAGTAAATTTACCCTGTAGGGTGTTTTTGCCCAAATCCCCGAAAAGGGGGAATTAGCTAAATTGATACGCTATGTCAAAAAGTACACTTT
>NZ_JBALLY010000233.1:948-1092 GCF_036963045.1 Bacillus sp. JJ864
TACACTTTATGACATAGCTGAAAAACTAGAATTTTCCGTTTCAAAATTACTACTTAATAACATTTGAAACATGTCAATGTAATTGTATATATTTTGAAATATATTTTTTAAAAGTAACCCAAAACCCTTATTTATAAGGATTTT
>NZ_JBALLY010000234.1:0-1253 GCF_036963045.1 Bacillus sp. JJ864
TACAACAGCTGTTTTTTTTATAATTTCTTATGATCTAATTTACCTGTAACGCCAAGATGATTTTGTAGTTCCTTCGTAATATCATGAACGCTCTTTTCGTCAGGAACGTAATAGTATATACCATCAATGTATTTGTCTTCGCCTTTTACTTGTAATTTATCAATCTTTAGACTAGAGTCCATTGAATTTTTCGTAATGGCCATCATATCATCGAAAGTTAAGTTTGTTTTTAAATCATGATCGACTGAATCAAGTAATTCGCCAAGTTTACTGATTGAATTTACAGATAATGCTTTTTTAGCAACTGCTTCTAAAACAAGTTGTTGACGTTGACCGCGCATATAGTCGCTATCAATATGACGCGTTCTTGCTAGTGCAAGCGCTTGTTCACCATTTAAGTGTTGACGACCTTTTTCAAGGTGAATAGCACCTGGTTGGTCTTTACTGTCTTGTTCAGTAAATGAAACTGGTACGTCTACGTCAATACCGCCAAGAGAATCAACAATTTTTATAAATGATTTAAAGTTAAATTTTACGTAATAATCAACAGGAACATCTAAAAAGCGTTCTACTGTATTAATCGTGCTATCTACGCCACCAAATACATGGGCGTGTGTAATTTTATCTTCTTTCTTTTTTGATGGAATATATACACGAGAATCACGAGGAATGCTTAATAGTTTCACAGATTTATCGTTTTTATTAATCGTTGCAAGTAACAATGCATCTGTACGAGTTGCAGTTCCGTATTCTTTTGCGCGTGTATCACTTTCATCGACACCCATAATTAAGACCGAAATATTATCAGTCATCGGTTTTACTGCTTTTTCGCGTTTGTCCGATTTATCCCCGCGTCCTAATTTTGAGTAAGCGTCATTGGCAACAGCTTGAGCTTTATTATATATATGGAAGCAATAGCTGCCTCCTCCAATAATCAAAAGGAATAAAGGAATGAGAACAAACCATAATACACGTTTTTTCTTAGAGCGTTTTTGTGATGCTCTATTTATCGTTCCTAAATCAGGTTTCATTAATTATTTCTCCTTTAAACAATCAATTCAGATATTTTCTGATAATCTTAAAAAAGACACACTTTCTATTTTACATAAATAAAATGAGTTTTCACTATTAAATTTTAATTGACATGAAAATGAAATATATGAAACATATCGTTTTATAAAGATATATTGTATTTTTTGTTATTTGTACAAAAAAACAGATGCCTTTATTATGATAAGGCATCTGTTTAAGAA
>NZ_JBALLY010000235.1:0-1462 GCF_036963045.1 Bacillus sp. JJ864
TAAGTTGTAATTATATATACACTAATTCACATTATTTTCGGTCTTGATTTCAATCCTACTATTAGTCTAATTACTAGAATTTGTGAACTTTTACTTGTAATTTGTGCGTTAATTTATGTTATTAAATTTGTTAATATAAGAGATTAAAAAAAGAGAGAATCTATTTTGTATAGGTTCTCTCTTTCTTTAATTTGTTCCTGAGCAGGGGAGAGGTTTAAGTTAAAACTAACAGTGTTAAACTGGATGTGAGTCAATATTTTGGACACAAAAAAGTTAAATCTAAGCTATTTTTTTAGCCAGATCTTCTATTGCTTGGGGAGTTTTATAACCAATGCTACTATGAATTCTCTTGCGGTTATACCATCCCTCGATGTATTGAAATAATGCTAAGTTTGCTTGTTCAAATGTGAAATATTTTGTACGATATACTTCTTCTTTCTTTAAAATGGCATGAAACGACTCGATGCAAGCGTTATCATACGGACAGCCTTTCTTACTGAAAGAAGGTTTGATTTTAAAACTCGCGAGTAAGGTTTGAAATTCCTGACTTGTATATTGAGTTCCTAAGTCAGTATGTAGAATGAGATCTTCTGGTGGTTTCTGTGTATAGTAAGCGTTTTCTAACGCTTTTACCACAAGAGTTGTTGTCATATTTCGTGAAAATGAATATCCAACAATTTTTTTAGAATACAAATCCATCACAGATGCAAGGTAACACCAACCATCTTTTTGCGTGTGAATATAGGTAATATCCGCTACCCACTTTTCATTTATTGTTGTTGTAGAGAAGTCCTGTTCTAATAGATTTGTCCGTTCTTCTACAGTTGATTTTGATGAATGTGGTTTGTATTTTTTTAAGATAATAGAACGAACATTTTCTTTTTTCATGAGCCGTTGTACACGCTTTATGCTTACTTGTACGCCTTGCTCTAACAGTGTTTGATGAATCTTTGGTGCACCGTAACGTTCCTTGCTATCTTGATGAATTTGTTTAATTTTTTGGGTTAATTTTTTATTTTCACGGCTACGCTTTGACTCTGTTTTATGCTGAGATTGGTAGTAAGAACTTCTCGCTATCCCAAGAGTTTGGCACATCATATGAACAGAGTGCGTTTCTTTTTGACAATCAATAAATTGATGTAATTCTGTATCTTCTATTTTCTCGCGAATATGGCCATAGCTTTTTTAAATATTTTATTTTCTTCTTTTAAACGAAGCATTTCTTTTTTCATTCGTTTTAGATCTTCTAGTGTTATTTCATCTTTATCAACTGATGTGATAGGAGAATATATTTTAATCCATTTATAAATGGTTACCTCTGATACGCCATACTCGCCGCTTAATTGTTTGACAGGTTGTCCCGAACGATATAATTCAACAACCATTTTTTTAAACTCTTCATTAAACTTCTTGTTTGTCATACGGACACTTCCTCCTTGAAATCCATTGTAAGGACTTAACT
>NZ_JBALLY010000236.1:0-5738 GCF_036963045.1 Bacillus sp. JJ864
GGTAAATACTTATACGCAAGATAAATAAAAAAACAGAGGTCACGCTTCATAGCGTGACCTCTGTTTTTATACATTTTTATATGGTAGCAGAGCAGTTACATTGTATTTCGTTGGATTAAATTTCCGTACATCACACATAATAATTATGTATGAAATTCCGATGATATAGGATGGTTAAAATGTGGAAAACAATTGTTGCCTATCTACCAGAATGGAAAGTTTTTGGGCAAGGTTTTATTGTGTTGTTCATCCCGTATGTGATTTCAAAAATTTTTAGTTGGATCCATACATTAGAGGAAAAGTAACGGAATGAATGATTTAATGTATTCATTTTGAAGTCAACCATAATAGGCTAGCTTAATCAACAACCTCTCAGTCCGATAAACATTTACTGTAATGTGATGCCAAAGCCGGTGATTGCTAGTGAAGTTTTGTATTAGGCGGATATAATAAGCTTTTTTTAAGAGAAAGAGTGATAAGAATGAGAGAGCAGGAGTCAAAAAATCAACAAATGAAAAAGACAGCGAATATAAATGAAAATAAGCAAGGGATTATGTCCGTTCAAACCACATCTGAAAATTTCACAGGCGACTTTACGGTGGATCTGGAACTTGTAAAGAAAGAAATTAGTGAAAACTCAGATGTACACTTTCGGGAGTTTAACATCGGGCGTACAGGTATTCAAGCGGCAATTATTTTCGTGGAGGGATTGTCAGATAAAGAGCTTATCGACACACATATTATGAAATCATTAATGATTGATTTTTATGAAGAATATAAACATGACTCATCTTATAAGAAAGGGACGGTTTCAAAAGAGTTTATTAAAGAGCAAGTTCTTTCCATTAGTGAAGTAAAAGAAGTTCATGATATTAAAGGTTTAATGGCAAAGGTATTGACAGGTTCAACCGCGCTTTTGATTGACGGCTCATCAGATGTGTTGATTCTCAGTACAACGAAAGGGAGAACCCGGAACGTAGAAGAACCTATATCAGAAGTATCAGTCAGAGGTCCGCGGATAGGTTTCACAGAAATTTTAAGCGATAATACTGCTCTTCTACGACGTCATGGTGAAAATACAGGCTTATCATTGGTGAAATTCCAAGTAGGAAAACGGGCAAAAAAAGAACTTGTCGTCGCTTATATGAAAGAGATTGCTGATTCGCAATTAGTAGAAGAAGTGAAGAGAAGAATTCAGAAAATTGATATTGATAATGTACCGGAATCAGGATATGTAGAGCAGCTCATCGAAGATAATTACCTTAGTCTTTTTGCGCAAGTACAGAGTACGGAACGTCCAGATCGGGTCATTGCTGCATTGATGGAAGGGCGGGTTGCAATCTTATTAGATGGAACACCTTTTGCATTAATCGCTCCAGTTACATTTAGTATGATGATGCAATCGCCCGAAGATTATTATGAACGTTGGATTCCTGGCACGCTTATCCGCTTGCTACGTTTTGGAGCAGCTATTATTGCTCTTTTTACACCTGCTTTGTATATTTCTTTTATCTCGTTTCATCCGGGATTGATTCCAACTAAGTTAGCTATTTCTATTATAGGGGGACGGATAGGTGTTCCTTTTCCCGCAATTATAGAAGCATTGCTTATGGAAATAGCTATTGAAATTTTACGAGAAGCCGGACTGCGTTTGCCAAAACCAATTGGCTCAGCAATGGGGATCGTTGGCGGATTAATTATTGGACAGGCTGCGGTAGAAGCTGGGATTGTTAGTCCTATAATGGTTATTGTAGTAGCCGCAACGGCCATTTCTTCATTTGCTCTCTCGCATTATAGTACAGCGATTCCGCTTCGTATTCTTCGCTTTATAGGCATGTTTTGCGCTGCATTGTTTGGATTGTACGGACTCATTTTGTTTTTTCTCTTTTTATGCAGTCATATAGTGAAGTTAAAGAGCTTTGGCGTACCCTATGTCAGCCCAGCTGTTCCTTATCGATCAAGTGATTGGAAAGACTTTATCGTTCGCGTTCCATTTCAGATGATGAAACGTCGTCCAAAGATGCTAAATACGAAAGATCCAATACGAAAAGGATAGCTTACTTTGAAAAGGAAGTGACCAGCGATGATTACCAATCCTAAAGATCGAATTGAGACTTCACAAGCAGCTGTCATTTTGGTCAATTATATACTTGCAGCAGGTATTCTCACCTTGCCTAGAACAGCTGTAGAGAAAGTGAAAACACCAGATGTTTGGATAACTGTTATTTTAGGCGGATTGATTGCGATGGTTACCGGGGTGATCATGGTCAAATTAAGCCAACAGTTTCCCGAAAAAACAATTTATCAATACAGCCAAGACATTGTAGGAAAATGGATAGGTGGATTACTTAGTCTAATTATTATTGTTTATTTTTTTACTCTTTCTTCATTTGAAGTGAGAATACTGAAGGAAGTAACAAGTTTCTTTTTACTGGAAGGAACACCTGACTGGGCTATTATCATGACATTTATGTGGGTAAGTCTCTATTTGATGATAGGCGGCATCAATCCAATGGCTCGTATGTTTGGAATTATATTCCCAATCACAATTTTTATTTTCTTGCTGACTGCTTTTATGAGTATTGGGATATTTGAGATAGATAATCTCCGTCCGGTATTAGGGTTAGGTTTTATGCCAGTATTAAAAGGGATTAAAACAACAACTCTTGCTTATTCTGGTGCTGAAATCATGCTGCTGCTTTTGGTATTTATGGAGAAGCCGAATAAAGGTGTAAAAGTTGTGCTAGTTGGAACTGCTATTCCTTTAATTTTTTATGTTATTACCGTTGTGATGGTAATTGGAGCGTTTTCTATTGATGGAGTAATAACGAGAACATGGCCAACGTTTGATCTCATGAGAAGTTTTGAAATCCCTGGTTTAATATTTGAAAGGTTTGAATCTTTATTACTTGTAATATGGATTATGCAAATTTTTTCAACTTATACAATCTGTTACTATGCAGCTGCTTTGGGATTGGCTCAACTTTTTAAAAAGAATATTCATTCGTTTATGTATGGATTACTACCAGTTGTTTACGTTATTGCTTTAATCCCAAAGAATACTAACGATTTATTTAAACTTGGAGATATGATCGGGAATACTGCTTTGTTTTTATTCGGTGTATTGCCAATTCTTCTCCTCATGATCGTAAGATGGAGGAAGGGAAAGAATGAAACAAAATCTTAATAATATACGATTCCTCCTAGTTTTACCGTTAGTACTTTTCCTTTTTTCTCTTACAGGATGCTGGAGCAGTCATGTAATTGAAGAGCTTGGTTTTGAAGTAGGTTTGGCATTTGATAAGGGCAAGGAGTCGACTGTTGAAAAAGCACTAGAAGAAGAAGGGGGAGGATATCCAAAAAAGAACCTTATAACCACTACCTATCAATTTGTTAACCCGCAATCATCTGGTGGAGGTGGGAAGGGCGGGGCGCCGCAACAAAAAGCTTATACGAATGTTTCTGAAACCGGTGATTCTCTCCATCAAATGATTCGAGAAGTTTCATTAAGAAGAGATCGCCCCGTGATTTTCCACCATACAAAAGTAATTGTTATAAGTGCAAATCTTGCGCGTACGTATAGTTTGAAAAAGATACTTGATGTTTATCTTCGTGATAATGAGATTCGACCAAGCTGCCTCATGTTAATTAGCAAAGGACGAGCTAGCAAAACGTTAGAAATGAAGGAACCAGGAGAAATTCCGGCACTTCGTCTCTATGGAATTGCAGATAATCAATATAGAACATCAAGGATTTTACCTCCTGTTCCTCTTGCTAAATTACCTGGAAAGATGCAATCAGAATCCAGTTTTCTATTGCAAAATGTGGTATCGGCAAAAGGGGAAGTGAAATTTTCGGGAGCTGCTATTATTAAAGGGAAAACAAAAAAACTGCGTGGTTTTTTGTCTGAAAAAGAATTAGAAGGCTTAACATGGATAACGGGTAAAGGGAAAGGTGGTTTAGTGAAAGGTGTTGATAAAGAGACAGGGCAACCTATTATGTATGAGGTGGCGTCTATGAAAAGCACGATCACACCACAAGTTAAAGGAAACAAAATTTCTTTTGATGTCAATATCGAATCAGAGGGACGGATATCTGAAAACTGGGTTACTTCGGGGACTCCTTTTAATAATAAATTTCTAAGAAGAGCAGAAAAAGCTGCTATACAAGAAGTGAATCAACTAGTAGATCACACATTAAAAAAGATACAAAAAGAATATGAGGTTGACGTTGCTGGCTTTGGAAACAGATTAAGAATTAAGAACCCAAAAGTATGGGAAAAGGTCAAAAAAGATTGGGATAAAACATTTAGTAAAGTTCCAATTAAATATAGCGTAAAAATAAACATTAAAGATTATGGAGCAAAAGGATTTTAATAGAAGAGAAAAGAACAGTGAGTGTAAGTATCACTGTTCTCATTTTTAAAAAGTGAAACTTCCATAAGTGGGGTTTTCCTCATTTCCAACTTATCTTCTTTGCTTTTCTCTAAATCTTGAAGTGGAGGTGTTTTCGTATTCACATTATAAAGCGAAATACGAAATTAATTTTTGATTAAAGTACCGTCATTAGAAAAAATGTCACTATTTTTAATGTTGTTAACTACTTGTATTAATTTTTCTTCATTTTGTACAAGAGCAATGCGAACAAACCCTTCTCCATGCGGACCAAATGCATGACCTGGTGTAACAACGACATTGGCACGATCAATTAATGCATATGCGAACTCTAAAGAAGTATAGCCTTTTGGAATTTCAGCCCATATGAACATACTTCCAGGTGGCTTTTCAACATGCCAGCCAGCTTCTGTTAGCCCATTAATAAGTGTATCTCTTCGTTTTTGATAGATTATCCGGTTTGCTGCGCAATATGTAGCACCCTCTTTTAAAGCAACGGTTGCTGCTTTTTGAATGGGAAGAAAGACTCCGTAGTCTGTGTTTGATTTAAATTGCTTAAGCGCTCCGACAATTTCTTCATTTCCAATTATGTAACCGATACGACTACCGGCTAAACTATAACTTTTAGATAAAGAGTTAATTTCTACGCCAACGTCTTTTGCTCCAGGAATGGATAGAAAACTAATAGGTTTTTGATCATCATAATAAAATTCAGAGTAAGCAAAGTCGTGAACGACAATAATGTTGTGCTTTTTTGCAAAGGCAATCACATCAGTAAAAAATGACTTCGTTGCCATTGCTGGTACAGGATTACCAGGGAAGTTTAAAATCATCATTTTTGCTTTTTGAGCAATTTCTGTTGGAATCGTATGTAAATCAGGAAGAAAATGATTTTCTTTTTTTAGCGGCATAAAATATGGAGTTGCTCCTGCCATAGCAAGTCCTGTTGCATACGCAGTGTATCCTGGATCTGGAACAAGAATTATATCGTCTGAATCAGCAAAAACCATCGGTAAATGAACAAGTCCGTCTTGTGATCCCATTAATAATAAGACCTCATTATCGGCATTTAAAGTAACATGGTGATTCATCTCATAATATTCTGTTACAGCTTCATGAAATTCTTGTGTACCTGTTAATGTATATCCATAATTATTTTTTTCATTTGCTGCGTTTACAAGTGTATCTATGATAATATCAGCAGGTGGCATATCTGGGTTTCCAATGCTTAAATCAATAATTTCATGACCTTCTGCAATTTTCTTTTTTTTATATATTGCCAGTTCACTAAAAATTGATGATTGAAATGCTTTCATGCGATTTGCTAGCTTATAATTCATGGAT
>NZ_JBALLY010000237.1:0-2447 GCF_036963045.1 Bacillus sp. JJ864
CTAGGTGGTCGCTACCATGCGAAAGCAAAAATGCGAGGAGTGGACGAGCTTTGTTACTACGGTAACAGGGTCTTCGGTAAGATATGTATCATGGGAAGCTCTGCGATATAGAAAGACCGAAGGGCGAGAAATCGCCGAAGTTGGAAGGGGCATACTTAGAAACCTCAGCAATCGACCGATGCTAGTATCGTGCTTTACCTCTTATTCGCATTGATATTTTTATCTTTGTGAGTAGGGGTAAGCTGCGCCGTTATTTCCTAGACGCTCTCCCTCTGCTAGTAAATTTGTTAACCGTAGTCAAGTATAAAATCGAATATATTAGCCATTGGCGAAGAGTTGCGGAACGGCGTAGGTAAACACAATACGCAGCAAGGGGAAGCGACGCAATGGTAATCGATAAATTAAACGCAGCAGCTGTCGAAGCAAAGAGGAATGAAACGGCATTGTGGGAAATTAAAGCTCACTACATGCCGCTAATAGAGCGACTAGCATTCGAAAATTGGTACAAGATGAATAATGAAACGCATTTTATAGACGATTGTAATAGGAAGATTGAATACGCAGTCCGAACGTTTAATATACATAAAGGAAATTTCGATAGGAGGGTGAGAGTGTTAATTAATCAAAGTGTGCGCCAGTACTGTGGAAAACGAGGGAAACGGCGCAAAGTATTACAATTAATAGGCGAAAACCTAGACGCATTACAGATAATAGATAATACCGTAAGTGTAGAGGTGGAGGCGATGGACGCAGTAGTAAAAGAAGAACTATACGAAAAATACTGCGATAAGGAAGCGGATAAATTGATTATGCGTATTGTTTTAGATGAAGATCACGTAGAAAATGCGAGCGAAATTGCGAGACAGTTAGCTAAAAGGACAGGACGTACATTTCATAGTGCAAGAGGGGCTGTTCGCTCGTTTATAAAACGTAAGAGGTTAGCTTGATACAAAATGTATCATGTAAATCAGACCTACAAGTTAAGCTGAAATTAATCAGAATTTAATCTGAAAAAGGTCAGAAAAAAGTTTCCTAAAAGTAAACTTTTCTTGTAACTCGATTCTGTGTTAAGTTATAATGTTTCTATAAGAAACGTTTTTGATACAAAATTTATCACGTATGACCCTGGCGGTGGTGGGGATTGGCAAACGCATCTATGGATAAAAGTTAACTTAAAGTGAACCTTTTTAATCTTTATGTTGCCTTAGGAACAACTCTACGCTAAAATTTGTCATTTTGACAAATTCGTATGCCTACTAAGTAAACTATAGGTTTACAAGTAATATTCTGCATCAAATGTGGAATACTATATAAATAAAAAAGCCTCTCAGTGTTGGTAGCACTGAAAGACTTTAAATAAAATACTATTTTTTGTCTTTACTCATGTTAATTACGTTTATGACAACCATGAGTAAGGAACAAACCGCAGTAACGGTGAGTGCGTCCATATGTATTCACCACCTTTGCGAAGCCTGTCGTACTGCAATACGATGGGCTTTTTTCATATACTCGTATTATAACCTATCTTGGATATAGATTCCAAAAGTTATTTTCTATACAAAAACCTCTTATAGCGCATTTTGGCGTGAAGCTATATATAGTACGATTTAATTAGAATTAACGACGTAGTTTAGGGTAGGGTGGCGAATAAATAAAGGAGAGAGATACGCATATGTTTAAGATAAAAATATCAATAAAGAAGGGAAAGAAACATTCGGCTATACTTTTGTTAACGTCATTAATAGCGCTAATAGTTACGGATATCATCGGAAATTTATATCTTAGCGCAGCAGCGGTAATATTTGGGCTAGCTGTAGCGGCAGCAGCTATTACAGAAACAGTCGGTGACTGGCGAAAGCAGAGGCGGAAATGAAAAAAGCGACGTATAAAACGCCGCTACGTGTTTCGCATATATTTTTTAGGAAGGAATATGGTTAACTATACGCTCATGGAGGTCTACTATGAAGTCGATTCCCTTGTTAGTTACCTTTATGCTATGACCTATTACTTTAGGAATATCATAGCTAGAGCGTGTATATGGAGTAATACGGAAGTACTGTTCGAATCCATGTTTAGGCACATATACACCGTCTACCTTTCGATTATATAAAACCCCCTCCGCCTGCAAGAACTTCCGCACTGCTACCGCAGTCATTCCGCCTAGAAATTGCTTTCCTACGAGTGTAAGTGTCGCCAGTCCTTCCGCATCTAAAAACGCCTCGTACTTCTGTGCTTTTGGCTTCGCTTCTTGTAATTCTAACGTTAACTTTTCGTTAGCCTGCTCTACTTTCGTAATGTGACGGTTTTTAAATTCCATCATTTGCGCAGTAGCCTGTAATAATGCAGAGGTGTCGCCCGATGCGAAAGCCTGCCCTACTGCAATTTGTAGGCGCATTTCTTCGTTGATATCGACTACTTTAACGTCCGTACTCGTATTCCCCTCGATA
>NZ_JBALLY010000238.1:0-2708 GCF_036963045.1 Bacillus sp. JJ864
GTATTAACTGTATTTACAGTGTCACCCCAGCGTACATATTTACCACTATATCCTTTTGGGTAAAAAAATACGACTAATAATACGACTAATATAATCAAAAAGCATAAACTAAAAAATATTATTTTTTTTCTTCCCATTTTTCCACCTCCTTATTAAAGATACAAATAAAGATTAATTATAAAAGTAATAGATATAAACAAGTTGTGCGTTTTTTCTTATTTGCTAAAAAACCTGTATTAAAACAATACAGGTTTTTTACGTTATTTTAAATAAATCATACAACTTTTAAAAACAAATTAAACCATCACATTATTTCCCAGTTTCTCCATTTGTACGAACTAGTTGTTCATTAACAATCCTAGCCATACTACCATTTCTTACAGCACCTCTTAAATGATTACTCAATTGTGGATTACTCCAACCATAATTATTATAAGTAGCCATTCTTCCAAACCAATTATTATGAAGATCCATTTCTTTATCAATACCCCAAGAATTTTGTTCATGTGCATCTGTCCAAGCTTTTGCTCGTCCATCTCCATAATCACGTCCCTTAGAACCAGCTAAACCTTTAAGAAGTATAGCATTCCAATAAGAATGTCTGAACGCATCTCCGTTTCCTTGAGTAAGTTGAGATTCTCCATAGTATTTTTCCGATTCAGATTTTGCTTGAACTGAACATGAAGCATAAGTTACAAACTCAACAGGGTGTTGCTTAGCTAGATTAACTTCTGCATCTGTTAATTTATCAAAACCAGGTATTTCGTAAGAAAATGCTCTTACAACTGAACGTTTACTTTTTATCTTTTCAGCAACAATTTGATTCAGTTCTTCTTCGCTATATTTTCCATTTTGTATATCGCCCTCAAGCTCCTCATAAATGGCATTCAATTTATATGGACTAATTGTTTTTACTTCCACGTCAGTTAGATACTCTTTACCGCTAGTCTCTGTATCAATAATACTTAATTTTTTTGCTGATTCTGGCATATTAGACTCAAAATGTACTAGGTTTGTCGAATCCTTTTCTGCAGCATAAGAACTGTTTGGTAAAAATCCTCCTGCTAATATAGTTGTAGTCAATGCAGCAATTCCCCATCTTTTTAAGTTTTGTGTTTTTTTCAAAATTTTGTCCCCCTTGGATTTTTTTAACAAGATCTATAATAAAACGCTTTCATACTTTTTTCTACTAAAATATCAAAATATGCAAAATTACATATTTTGATATTTTGGTTAGTTATCTAAGCCAATTTACATATGACTCATCAAAATACACCCAACCTTCAACGCCTTCACCAGTGATATAAATCCAATTTTCATAACGATAATGAGCGTCATAAGCGGAACACTTTGTAATTTTATTGATAACAGGGTCGCCAGTACTTGCACCTTTTCGTAAGTTAACATCTATACTGTTTACCCATACAACGCCAGTGGATTTTCCGTCTTTATTGATTTTTGCTACATCATCTCTCATCCAATTTTCAGGATTAACTTTATACCAGAAATGAGAACCATCATAAGACCATTCATAATATGTATGACCTTGCCCTTTTGTAGCTTGACGCATAATAGGTGCATTTACATTAGGTTCTTTTCTAATATTAGCAACCTCAGCAGTAGTTGTAAGATAACCTAAAACCTCTTCTTGTGGTTGTAAGGATTGAGCGCTCCCCCCTGTAAACCATTCAAGTGGCTTGTCGCCATTCAGATAGTTCAAATCTACCTTTCCGATACCATCAAGCCATCCGCCTGTTTCACCGTCTGCATACTGCCATAAATCGCATGCATATTTCGGTTTCAGTCCACCATAACGTGGAATCCATAAGAAATCAGCTTGTACATTTTGAAGTCCATAAGAACCATACATATGGTGTGATACGTACAAACCTACTTTCCAACCAGCATCCTGGCAAGTGTTAATAAATGCTTGTGTTGCTTCTGCTAGTTTAGCAGCTCCACAGCTTGCTAGAGTATCGTCTTCAACATCTAATACCAGGAACTTTGCATTTGGATTAACACGCTCTAAAAAGTCATTTGCTTCCACAATAGCGTCTTCTACGGATACATAGCAGCCGTATGCATAAGCAGCATGAGGAATGCCACGAGCTTCTAAATTTTCTACATGTTGTTTATATAGATGGTCTACTTTAGCCGAGCCATATTGCACACGGCAGATTGCCAAATCAATATTTTCAGCAGCTACATCCCAGTTAATATTTTCGTTCCATTTTGAAATATCAATAATATGTTTAGTCATTATTTATTCTCTCCTTTTTCTTTTTCGTTTTCAATTACATGTAATTTATTTGAAATCACTGAAGGAACTTTCACACCAATTTGTGTAAGGTTCTCAATGATGGATAACCCCTCATTTGCGACATAAAAAAGAACCGTAGCAAATGCCACAGCTCCATTAAGCGACAAAATAACATCTATAATGTTTGCTAGAATAATAATCCCAAATACTCCAATTTTACGAGCATAACCGAAAAGAGCGCTTCTGCTATGTAATCGGTTCTCCTTAATTGCTCTTGTGATACCTGTTATAATATCAACGAGCATTAGAATACCTAGCAAATCAAGAAACTTTACGCCTCCGAATAAATAGGCATGTACAATTTGTAAATTCTCCATATTAATTAACACTTTCATTCTCCTTTCAAAATAAAAAGAGCAGCCATAGCCACTCTTTTTTACAAGTTATT
>NZ_JBALLY010000239.1:0-1826 GCF_036963045.1 Bacillus sp. JJ864
ATATGAATGTAGGAAAAAAACTGCTACTTTCATTTTTTGTTATTTTAATTTCTGCTGTGTCTGTAATAGGCACTATGTCTTATCAAACTGCAAAGAAGAATTTTGATAATCAAATTACAGGCAGTGCAAGTGAAAATATTAAAGTGTTAGACAGTTTAATTAATCAAATGATCGATGCAAAGTATAATGACGTTACACATTTTTCTAAAGTGATTCAGCGCAATATGCATGAAACTGATAATGGAGAAAGTATTAGGAAAGTGTTTACAGAGTATGTAAGTTTGCATCCTGAGGCAGTGCAACTGTATGTAGGGACTGATAATGGAGCATTTATTCAAGAACCGAACGTACAAATGCCAGCAGGTTATAATCCGAAAGAACGTCCTTGGTACATAGATGCAATGAAACAAAATGGGGGCGTTGCGATATCAACCCCATATAAAGACAAAACTACTGGGGATATTGTTGTTACAATCTCCAAAAAATTAGATGATGGTAGCGGCGTTATTGGTATTGATTTAAAGCTTGAAAGCTTATTAAAAACAACAAAAATGATTAATATTGGGAAAAAGGGATATGCATTTATTTTAGATCAAAGTCAAAATGTTATAGCTCATCCTCAAGAGAAGTCAGGTACAAAGGCTCCTGATGCTTGGGGGAAACCACTGTATAAAGAAAATCACGGAACATATACATATGATGGTTCAGAGAAGAAAATGGTCTTTGCGACAAATGCGAAAACAAGCTGGAAAATCGCCGGTACGATGTACGTAAATGAAGTCACTACAGCGGCAGAACCTATTTTTTACAATACGCTAATCGTCGCAGTGATTGCCCTTCTAGTAGGAGGAGTGATTATTTACTTTATTACCCTTTCGATTACGAAACCTTTAAAACAATTGGTTATTTCTTCTCATAAAATTAGTGAAGGTGATTTAACAGAAACAATTGAAGTTCGTTCGAATGATGAAATTGGTCAACTTGGAAAAGGTTTCAATGAAATGGCTGGGTCGCTGCGCGAATTGATATCCAGAATTAATTCGTCAGCAGGGCATGTAGCTGCTGCATCAGAAGAATTAACAGCAAGTGTGAGACAAGCAAGTGAAGCGACCGAGCAAATAACAATGGCAATTGATCAAGTGTCAAGCGGTGCAGCAATACAAACAAAAGGTGTTGAACAAGGCGCGATATTACTTCAAGAAGTGACAGACGGAATTCAACGTGTGGCAGATACTTCATTCTCTATCGCAACTTCATCTGCATACACACGTCAAAAAGCAGAAGATGGCGATAAGCTTGTTGCGCAAACGGTAAATCAAATGCAATCAATTCATCAATCAGTTGCAGAGTCTGATGCAATCATCCAGTTGCTAGATAATAAATCGAAGCAAATTGGGGATATATTAGAGGTCATTCAAAATATTGCAGATCAAACAAATTTATTAGCATTGAACGCAGCAATTGAAGCAGCAAGGGCAGGGGAACACGGCAGAGGCTTCGCTATCGTTGCAGATGAAGTACGTAAATTAGCAGAACAATCGAGTGCATCTTCAAGCGAGATTGGAAAGTTAATTACAGAAATTCAAGAAGATATGAGTAAAACGGTGAGTTCTATGAATCACGTAAATACAGAAGTCCAGTCAGGTCTTGTGATTGCCAACGAAACAAAGCAAAGCTTTACTGAAATTCTTCAATCTACAAGTGAAATTGCAAAACAAATTGAAAGCCTAGTTCAGACAGCAAAACAAATGTCTAAAGGCGCAGATGAAGTATCAGTTTCAGTTGGTGAAATCGCAATAACAGCGAATAACAATGCATCTAGCACA
>NZ_JBALLY010000239.1:1862-2340 GCF_036963045.1 Bacillus sp. JJ864
AAAGATTTAAAGTATAATGTAAAAGCGTGTGAATCAAATGGTTCACGCGCTTTTCGTTTTTATTACGTTATTAAAGAATAAGAGGTAATATATCGTCTTGAGCGGGGAAATACAGCCGTTATAGTCGTTTATGGTACAATAAATGTACTTAGGGTATATTGAGCAAGAAGTAAGAGAGGAGTTATTTGTATGCTACACGAGGAGATTACATCATTTTTTCAAGTTCTTCCACAAAAAGACGGAACACGAGGCTGGAAGTACTATATTCAAGAAGAAAAAGGTACCTATTTCGTAACAAATACAATTTCATTAACAGGTACAAGTATAGAATTGTTTTTTAATGAAGACGATGAAATTCGTCTTGTTTTATATAAAGGTGGTCAGGCGGTTACAACGATTCAACGTATTGCTGTTCAAAAGCTCGATATAATAAAAGAAGAGGAAAGCCTTCAATTTGTGCTAGATCGTATGCCAAGCC
>NZ_JBALLY010000239.1:2366-2809 GCF_036963045.1 Bacillus sp. JJ864
TATGATTCGATTGCAGTTAAAACCATTTTTAGCAGTTGAAATCGGATTATATTGGGAAGTGTGTGAAGAGTGTGAGTAAAAAACATCCTGTTACTAACGGATGTTTTTTTATTTTGTCATTCGCAGTTAATAAGAGATTTCTGCCTCAAGATTTTGAGGGGATCAAAGAAGATAAGTTGAGATAATATTTAGTATGTGCTCAATTTCTTCAATTCATTATAAAGTGAAGGAGGAGCCTTAATTGTAGGAATAATCAATTTATAAAGAAATAAAATATTATTTTCTTATATATTTCAAAATAATATTATCTGTATATAGACAAAATACGATTGTTTGTATAGACTTTACAAAGTATGAGTCGGAAAGTATTGTACTTTTCATTGGTTCATATTCTTTCTTTGTTTTTTTCTTTATTGTATACAATTTTTAATATCATCTTGGTT
>NZ_JBALLY010000240.1:0-3865 GCF_036963045.1 Bacillus sp. JJ864
ATTTAAGATAGGTTATTCTCCTTATTAATACTCTAAAATTTGATATTCAACTTTTTTAAAAGGTATAATCATTTCATTAGTCTTGTCTGTTTTATTTAGCAAGATGTTAAACAGCATTTGAAAAGGGATATTCTTTTTACAACTATCAAATATGTTTTTCTTATTATTATGAAAATCATAAATAATGCTTTGTGATTCAGATTCAAAATAAACTTCACCTACACCTTGTTCTTTAACAATCTGTTCAGCATCTGTATAATCTTTGGCTATTAATGAAGCCACTTCAATTTCCAAAACAAAATTTTCAAAGTTAAAAATACCCATCACTTTAAATCCATTCATTGCATATCACCACTTTTATATACATTCAAAGCACCTTCAATATATAGCCTTAAAAAAAAGAAGCTAGTTCATTATAAGAACTAGCTATTTATTTTATAATTCACGTTCATCTTCTACTTCATCACGTTTTATATTTTTTTCATTTGGTTCATTTTCAGGATATTTGATTTGATTATTTTCTTTATTAATAAAAGCTTCCATGATCTCCATTTCTTTTTCTAATGTAGGTTTCATAAATTGAACAAATCCATCTACATCTTGTTTAGCTAGTAAGTTTACATAAAGACCTTTTTCTTTAACATCAATTACTAAAGGAGGGAGGTTGTTTTCTAATAAGCTGTAATTCATTAACATTCTACCAGTTCTACCATTCCCATCACTAAAAGGATGAATTCTTTCAAATTGAATATGTTGTTCAGCAATAGCGTATAACTTGTCATCAACCGTCTTAGCGTTTTCTAATCTGAAATTCAAATTATCAACCCACTGTTGCATAGCATGAGGTACTTGTGCTGGTGGTGTTGTTTGAAAATCAGCTCCTAAAATGCGGTTTGTTGATGTTTTAAATTGTCCTTTATCATATTGAAGTCTGTCAGTTAATCTTTCATGAATATCCTTAACTTTTCCTACAGTTAATTCTTCCTTATTAGCAACGTTTTTTAAAACATAATCATAAGCTCCGCGGTGATTATCAATTTCAAAAAATTCTCGTTTACTTGTATTACTTGGAATAGTATCATGTAGTATTATTGTAACAGTATCAGCTAAACTGATTGTATTTCCCTCAATAGCACTTGAATTATAAGCTAATCTTACTAAAACATCATTTATATATTCGTTTGAAAATTTAGCTTCATTTTGATTTGTTTTTAGATTTTTAATAACATCTTTAGATTCCAAAAGATTCACTCCGTTTCTCAATTTTACTTTTCAATTGTCCCCTTTAACTTTTTAGCTATTGGAATTATGAAAACATGGTTACTTATATTATATTTATCCTCTTCTAAAAATACAGCAATACGTGATAATTCAAATACAAGTTCAGTTTTCATTTTGTGAGCTGTATAAGTTGGAATATTATGAAGCTGATCCATAACTTCTGTTATAAATTCAGGAAAATTCTCTAGATGTACACCATGTTCATTAAAATAATGAGTTCTATTTTTCATATGTGCGCCATTACTGAATATATCTCTGATAAATACACACATATTATGAGAATATTTAGTGGATAAATTAATTAATTCATCAATACTTAAATTTAGCAAAACCCTTTGATAAGTTTCCAATCCATTTACAGTATTTTTCATATTATTCCCTCTTAATTCTAATTTTATTATTTCTTACCATATTATAACACAATATATATTCAATGTATAGTAAATGTATACTGAAAATACAAACCGCCTTTCGTAGTTAAAAGACGGTTCTCAAAAATATTCTTCAATTATTTAACTTTCAATCGTTTTTCAAATGCTTCTTTTAGACTTTGTTCAAATTCTTCCCAACTATTCATATCACTTTGTTCCCAATACTTACACTTTATAATTTCCTTTTTACATTCTTCTTCTGTCCAGTTTTTAATTTCATCCCACTCATGACGAAAATACACTAAAACATCTTTATTCGGCCCAATTTGCCAGATCCATTTCATAGATAATAATTCAGAACCCAATATATCTTTACTTACTTCACTTGAAAACGGACGTTTCTTGTCTTCCCATTTAATACCTTCACTTGTATGTTCAATGGCTACTCCATTTTCATTTACCCATCTATCACCAATTTCAGTAGTATCTAACATTTCTTTTGTACTAACAAGTGATGGATTTACACCAAATGCATAGCATTCAAAATAAACTATCTCTTTATTTCGTTCAGTTGCTTCTTTTTTTATTCCTTCAAGTAATACGCTAAAAGGAATATCTTTATAATCTTCATCTGTATAAATAGGCGCTCCCATAAGTGTTTCATGTTTATGATTTTTTCTAGGGCTGAAAATTTGGCATTTAATATCAGGTATGTGATTTAACACTATTTTTCGTTTATCTAATTCATGAATAATATGACCAGTTTGTGCTTCAAAATAAACCTTTCCATAAGCACCACCAGACATTTTAGCTGATTCCATAGCTTCTGATTTATTAGCTGTTTTTACTGTGAATGCATAACTATCTAGTATGTATTCATCATTACCAAAGCACCCATAAACATCAAAACTTTTCATTTTATTTTCTCCCATTTTATCCTCTCCCACTTATTATTATTTACATACTCATTATACCACAATACACATTCAATGTATATTCAATATATAAATAATCAATAAAAAAACCATTCTTTAATATAAAAAGAACGGTTTCCTTAACAAATTAAATTTATTAAACAGCTTGTTTAACAATAAAATTCATATAATCAACAGCGAATTGTAATACAGCTTCTTTAGAACTTGTATCAATCAGTTTATTCGGAAAATGCTCACCATAATTTGCGCTGGACACTTGGCGGAATTTAGAAGGTATTCTCTTATGTTCAACAGTTAGGTTAAATCCATAAGAATCACCAAAGCATAAAAGTTCAATATCTCCTTCAAACATAGTACCCAGAGGTTCAGATTCACTTACTTTATGATGCTTTCTTATCCTATAATTTTCTACTTTGTACAAAACATCTACTTTTTTATCACATACAATTTCTTTAAGGTATTCCATAAACATATCAACCCCTTTAAAATAAATTGAATGAATATTATTACTATTATTATTTTATCAAATATATATTGAATATACAATTATCCCCACAAAAAAAGAAAACCATCAAACGGTTTTCTTTTTTACATCTAACATACTTCATGTAAATTTCCCACTTCATTAATCCCCATCACATGACTATTTTCATTTAAAACACCTTCATCCTTAACATCAGGGATATGATATTTGCAATCAATTTTTATATCTCTTTCTTTACAATACTTACGTACAATGCTTTGAACTTTCCCATCTAATAATTCATTATCATAGCCTAATGCTTGAACAAGCCTTGCCGAGATTCCATAGTGATTTCTAAACTCTAAACAAGCAACAATTTCTCCTGTATGATCCGTACAATAAACAATTACACAATACTTAGATTTAACCCTTAAATAGTACCCATCAACACAATTCTTCAATTTATGTGATACCATGAATAATTCTACATCGCTTCGAGGTAATTTAAAATTAACATTTTCTATTTCACATTCAAAATAATTTATAGTTCCCTCTGTGTAATTGATAGGTTCTAAATCGTTATGTGGATATTTTATTCTTATTTCTAAATTAAATTGAATTAAATCATCATGAACCCTGTAAATTGTTTTCTCCCCTCTTAAAATTTTCAAAAGCTTCCCTTTAAATTCAGGAAATTCTTTATAGTTACTTATTTTATCAATCAGCAACCAAGTATCTTTGATGGTATGCTCATGATCCAAAGAATAAAAGGCTTTCTCTATATCATTTGTTTTAATTAAACCTTTATATATTTG
>NZ_JBALLY010000241.1:0-1061 GCF_036963045.1 Bacillus sp. JJ864
TGAGTAAATTTCCCCTCCTATAAATTATAGTTACCGTATTATTATACCAAATATTAACTTCATTCCATTTAAAGATTTTAAATAATCCGAACACTTAAAATGTATTTAAGTATTCATTTCAAGAACAGTAAGAATAGATACAAACGAATTGTTTAGAAATACTAATCATCCTAAATTTTCATCTCTATGTTCCATTGATACAACTCTGCATCAATTTAATCCTCTTTGTTTTAGTAAATAGTACAAGCCTCTTTCTATTCTCTTACATAATCTATCAAAGGAATCTATTTTCATAACCCACTTCCTCTATCAATGAAATACATAATAACCATTAGGAAAGGTAGGTGAGATTACAAATGATTCGTTTTTTAATTAGTGCTGAATTTTGGGGAACAACCGCCATAATTATTATTTTTTCTTTTTACTTAGGTAAAGGTAATTTTATCGATGGATTTAACGAGTTAGCAAATATAAAACAAAATTTAGACTGGTATGTTTGGGCATATGTAATTTATAGATTACATCATCATCATGCTCTATTAGAAGAGGTGAAAAGTGATAGTGATAAAAAAGATACGAGTTGAGTTATTTCTGCATACTGTAATGAGGTATTTTCTTGTATCTATTAATATAATTGAGGTCAAGTAGTTAGCTTTTACTAACTGCTCTTTCTTTATAATAGGACAAGTTTTTTCAATTCCTCACACCTTTAAAAGGATAAACCATACATTTTATTAAAGCTCGTCTTAATTTCTAACCTTTAACATCGCCTTCCTCAAAAAGAGCATTTGAAAAATGGTGTTCTTATTTATTGTACTCGATATAATACACAACTCTCCTTATATTCCTACTAACTTCCTATAAGCCGTGACAAGTTAAACTTAAAATACATGTAATAAAGTAAGGGTTGTCTACTATTCAGACTACTCAAATCTAATTAATGAAAGGATGTTATAAATGGGTTGTTGCTCTGATCCTCAATTTGTCACTATGTCTACATGTGATGATTTTACTACAACTGCAGCTGATGTAGTTGGTGGAGTTGATGCTAGACTAAAAAG
>NZ_JBALLY010000242.1:0-230 GCF_036963045.1 Bacillus sp. JJ864
AATTTTTATCTTTATATTCTTTTATGATATCATTTCCGAATCTTTCTACTTCATCGTCAGTAGGTTTATAATCATGTGCATACTTACTAATGGCATCAAATTTTTCATTTGCGCTTTTATCACTTGATGCCACTTCTTTTATTTTATCTTCCCAGTTATTTGTTTTAACAGTTTCTTTTGCAGTGGTATCTTTTTTATTCTCAGATTCTTTTTGAGGTTGTTCTGTTGTA
>NZ_JBALLY010000242.1:324-6096 GCF_036963045.1 Bacillus sp. JJ864
CATTAGATCTGTCTATGATTGCTGCAATGATAATGATTACAAAGATTGCAATAAGACCTAAACATCCAAATTTAAAAAACTTTTTCACTATGTTGTCCTCCCTTGAATTAATTACGTTATTTAGTATAACAGATACATAGATATATTTTGCGGAAGGATTTACTACTGAGTTATGGTGATAATAGAAGGTTCATTGAGTCAGTTTATTTTATTACAGTTTCATATATTCTCAGTATATCATCAGACATTCATAATGTATTCAATAATAAAATAGTCGGCTCTAATTGAAATGCACTTCACTAATCTAGCCTGTTTAGAAAGGATAACGCTTTTTTGTACTTGAGGATAATAGAATCTTTCAAGTTAAGGGGTGTGTACGGTGACCCCATTTAGCTACTTTTGCTTTACTTGTATGTCTAACGTTCCATCTTGAAGAATAGATTTAATAACGATATCTATTGTTCCTTTTCCTCTCCCTTCAAAATAACCAAAAATAGTCACTTTATGTATTTTTTTTCTTATTATCTTGATAGGTTAATGTTAAACTATTTTCTCCTACATCTTTTAACTTAATTTTAGTTTTATATTGTTTATTGGAATGAATAGTGGGCATTTTAAATTTTTGAAGTTTACGACTATCAGTAATTGTAAGATTTTCAATATCTCGATTTGTTTTATTGTTTATTGTAATATCAAAACCATGATAAAAAAATACAAAATACAATATTCCTATAGTCGAGATACTTAATATTGCTGAAATTGTATAAAACCATTTGTTTTTTTTCATCATTTAAACTCTTTTCGTGTTTATAATTTTTTAGTCAAAAAGATAAAAAAGAATTTAATACCAAGTAGGTCTTAAGTTTCCATCCCCATCAAATACTCTAAAATAACCCCATCTTGCTAATTGTCTTAATTTATCATGTCCTTCACCAGCATGCGCTCTTCCGACAGTATTATTGTGTAAATCCATCGCTTTATCATTTCCACTACTAGTTGATTCATGGGCAGTAGCAAATTTAGCAGCTAAAGTTTGTCCAATTCGATGCGCCATGTGTTCGTTCCAGTGAGCATGTCTAAAAGCATCTTGATGATCCCATATCCCGCTATCATTTGGATACATTTGTTTTGACATAGTTACTGCTCCTACTGTAATCCTTACTTTTTTTAACATAGTATCCTCTTTGATATTTTATACTTTCGGAAATATTTTATATTCTGAATATATTTTTTTTAAGTAATTTTTTCTTTTTTTTGTTAATTCTTTCATTTTTAGTAAATTAGAAAACATTCCTTTTCCACAGTTAGTTACTTATAAGAGTTCATCTCATTTTTTCTTTCCTTGCAGCTCCGCTTTGTGTGGGGCTAATTTTTTTGATAAGGTGACTATTTTTAAAAATTAAATTTTACTCATGGAAAAATGAGTTTTTAGATATTTGTACCAATTCATCTTACGTCATATACTCAAGTTACTTTAACAGTCATTTTGTAGGAGAGGCGATAAAAAGCCACTCCTATTTTTTATGCACACATAAATGTACGGTCAATGTAAGTATAATTGGAAATGATACATAAATATGAGTGAAACCTAACGTATACATATATATGGTGGAGAGTTAATCAGTTTTAATTTTTAATACTTCAAACACTGAAATATATAGTACAGAAGGTTACAAAATAAAAACGGGATAAAAATTCCTGTTGGATAAACATTGTGTAAGGCTTGATATAAAGGCTTTTTTCTTCGATCATTTTGTCCACATGTTGACCACGAATAATACAAAAATATTTTTGTGATAAAATAGATTATAGAAAGAAAAAAGTGCCGAAATCCTTTTATGTCAAGGTCCTTTGGCACTTTCATAGTTTGTATGTGCTACAAAATGAATAGATTTAAAACTGCTCATTCTTTTCCCAAGATTCAACAATATAATGAGCAACTGTTGGATTAAAACCTTTTCCAATTAAGTATGTGATTGCCGTAATTTCCGTCATTGCGTGCGGTACGGATATATACTTTGCTTCTTTTACACCGTATTCTACCCAAGGTTTTACGAGGTTTAATACGGGTTGTTTTAAGTGTTGAAATTGTGCAGCGTATTGTTGGATTTGTTGCTCAGTTGGTTCTGTTGGCGTTGTAGGGCTGGCTTGAGGGAAACGTGGATCATAGTGGTACGGGTAGTATAGTTGTTGTTCAGGATGCGGTGGATTATAGGGTTGCTGCGGATAAGGGTGTTGTGGGTTATAAAACATTTTTTTTCCTCCTTCATGATACTTGGTACAACATATAATATGGGCGGACAAGAAAATGTGTGATGAAAAAATGAGGGCGTGTTATAATAATGAATTGGGTGAAGATATTATGAATAAACAAGAACAAATTGAAAAAACGATTATATTTGTCAAAGACATATTAGAAAAAGATGCAAGTGGTCACGATTGGTATCATATTGAACGCGTACATAAATTAGCGATTGCATTGTTTGAAAAAGAAGGTGGGAATCGCTTCGTTATTGAAATGGCAGCACTGCTTCACGACGTTGCAGATGAGAAGTTAAATGAGAGTGAAGAAGCTGGTATGAAAAAAGTAACAGACTGGCTTGAACTATTGGGAATTAGCCAAGAAGATGTAGAGCAAATTGTTCATATTATTGCGAATATGTCTTATAAAGGTGGACACGGCGGAACTGTGGCGACGTTAGAAGGGGAAATTGTTCAAGATGCTGACCGCCTCGATGCACTTGGAGCAATCGGGATTGCTCGAACATTTGCTTATGGAGGGGCAAAGGGCCGTTTACTGTATGACCCAAACATTCCACCGCGTGAAACGATGACGAAGGAAGAATATCGAAAAAGTGATGAACCATCGTTAAATCATTTTTATGAAAAACTGTTAAAGCTAAAAGATTTAATGAATACAGTTGCAGCGAAGGAAGAGGCGGAAGAGCGTCATCGCTATATGGAGCAATTTATTGATCAATTTATGAAAGAGTGGAATGCACAAATATGAGAATGTTAACAGTCGAAAATGTATCGAAATCATATGGGGATAAACCATTATTTAATGGTCTATCTTTTAGTATTGCCGAAGGACAGCGCGCTGGTATTATCGGTGTGAATGGAACAGGGAAATCAACGCTATTAAAAATTATTGCGGGCACGGAAATTCCAGATACAGGGGAAATGACGCATACACGTGGGTATACGATCAGTTATTTATCACAGCAACCAGATTTTAAAGAAAATTTAACTGTACTGGAGCAGGTGTTTCATGGTGATACACCGTTAATTCGTCTTCTTCGTGAGTATGAGCAAACGTTATTGAACTTAGAAAAGAATCCAACAAGTGAGAAAGCGCAGGAAGCATTATTTGCAGTGCAGCAGCGCATGGATGCAATGAATGCTTGGGAAGCGAATGCAAATGCAAAATCATTACTAACAAAGCTTGGTATTACTGACTTCTCTGCGGAAGTAGGAAATTTATCAGGCGGACAGAAGAAACGCATTGCAATGGCGCAATGTTTCATTCAAACACCAGATTTATTAATTTTAGACGAGCCGACGAACCATCTCGACCATGAAACAGTAGAATGGGTAGAAGAATATTTATCACGTTATACAGGTTCCGTTTTACTTGTTACACATGATCGTTATTTCTTAGATCGTGTAACGAACCGTATTTTTGAATTAGATAATGGTAAGTTATATAGCTATGAAGGAAACTACGGTGCTTTTTTAGAAGCGAAAGCACTTCGAGAAGAACAAGAAATGGCACAAGAAGCAAAGCGTCAAAACTTATATCGCCGTGAACTTGCGTGGATTCGCCGCGGTGCAAAGGCACGCTCTACGAAGCAAAAGGCACGGATTCAGCGGTTTGACGAACTGCAAAAGCAAGAAGGTCCAAGTGAAAAACAAAGCGTTGATATTGCGCTTGGAGGCAGCAGGTTAGGAAAGAAAGTACTGGAATTAAAAGATGTGACAAAAATATTTGGAGATAAAACGGTTCTCCGTAATTTCCAATATATTGTGAAACCGGGAGATCGCATTGGGATTATTGGTGCGAATGGTAGTGGGAAATCTTCTCTATTAAACATGCTTGCTGGTAAAATCACACCGGACAGCGGTGAGATTGAAGTTGGACAAACGGTAAAAATCGCATATTATACGCAAGAAAATGAAGATATGAATTTAAATCAGCGGATGATTGAGTATATTAAAGAAGCAGCTGAAGTTATTCATACGACAGATGGAAAAACGATTAGTGCCTCGCAAATGTTGGAACGTTTCTTATTCGAGCCGCATACACATGGTACACCGCTTAGTAAATTATCAGGTGGTGAAAGAAGAAGGTTATATTTATTGCGTATTTTAATGGGAGAACCGAATGTTTTACTTTTAGATGAGCCGACTAACGATTTGGATACGCAAACATTAACAGTTCTTGAAGATTATTTAGAAGAGTTTCCTGGTGTTGTCCTTACTGTATCGCATGATCGATACTTCCTTGATAAAATTGCAGAAGAACTATTTGTATTTGGAGGGAACGGAAACGTTCGCATCTTCTTTGGCAGCTATAGTGATTATTTAGATGAGAAAAAAGAAAAGGAAGCATTATTAAAAGCAGAAGTGCAGAAAGAAAAGAAAGTAGAAGAAGCTCCAAAACAACAAAGGAAACGTAAGCTTTCCTATAATGAACAGCGTGAATGGGAGACGATTGAAGATAAGATTGCAGAATTAGAAGCGAAAATTGAAAGTATTACAGAAGAATTAGAAAAAGTGGGCGCTGATTATACGAAAGCACAGCAACTCTCTGAAGAGCAGCAACGAACAGAAGAAGAATTAGAACAGACAATGGAGCGTTGGAGTGAATTATCTGACATTGTAGAAGGGTTAAAGTAAAAACAAGCTGCATATGTTGAAATGTAAAGGGAATATCTTTACACTATTAGTAGAATCTATTTTAGGAGGGAAATCATGCGCACATCTAATCCAATGTTAAAGAAAGATGCGTTTCGTAAAGAAGGCGTAAGTACTTCAGCGATGACAGTCGGTGGTGCAGTTGCGAAAACGTTCATTATGCTTATTTTGTTATTAGGAACGTCAGTGTACGCATATATGCAGATGATACAAAATAAAATGCAAATGCCAGTGTTAATTGGTGCTTTAATTATTGCGGCAATTATTGCATTTGTATCGATATTCGTACCGCGTATTTCACCAATTACAGCACCGATTTATGCAGCAGTCGAAGGGATTGTATTAGGAAGTATTTCTGCTGTATATACAATGAAATTTGGTGATTATATTATTTTACACGCAGTATTATTAACAGTTTCTATTTTACTAGCAATGTTAGTGTTATATGCAACGCGTGTTGTGAAGGTGACAGATAAGTTTCGTACGGGTGTAATGGCAGCGACGTTCGGAATTGCGATTATGTATTTAATTGTTTTAGTTTTACAACTATTTGGTGTACCAGTTCCATTTTTACATCAAGGCGGAACAATTGGTATGATTGTCAGCGCAGTTGTAATTGTTGTTGCTGCATTAAACTTAATGTTAGACTTTGATTTCATTGAAAGCGGTGCACGCGGCGGCGCTCCAAAATATATGGAGTGGTACGGTGCGATGGGCTTAATGATGACTTTAGTTTGGTTATACTTAGAAATTTTACGCTTCGTTTCTTATTTTGCAAAAAATGATTAACGAACTGAAATCCTGCATGTTTGTATCATGCAGGATTTCTTTTTGGAATTTTATAGAGATAAAGAT
>NZ_JBALLY010000243.1:0-4136 GCF_036963045.1 Bacillus sp. JJ864
ATCTATAATTAGTGGAATAAAAGCGGGATTTCCCGCTTTTATTCTTTTTCACGATATTTTTTAAAATATTCTTCTAGCGCAATTTCAACAACTTTAGATTTGTGCACGCCATTTTTAATAGAAAAACAATCTAGCTGTTCTAATGTTTGTTTTGAAAGAGAAAACGTACGTCTTTTTTTCTCTCCTGTTTGGACAGAAGCAATACATATTCCATAATCCTGTTTTTGCAACAACTTATAAATATTTTGCAATTGTTCATAAATAAGACGTTGATAATCTATTTTTTCCTGTTGCATGCTCACAGCTTCTTTTAATTGTAGATGACGAGGCTCTTCTCCCTCCCCAACAAACATCCTTTTTTTCTGCTCACTATCATATTCATATCCGAGCAATCGTAATTTTTTTGATAGTGTATACGGACTCATTTCTAGTCGCTTCGCAACCACCGCGATCGATTCATGATTATTTAAGCGAGCAATAATTTCACCAATCTCCACCTCTTCCCTCCTCTCTCTTATACATAACTTAAAACTTCTATCTTTAAGCATTTTACTTCTCATTCATGCAAGATAAAGTTATTATGTTAGGATACAATGATTTCTTATTCGTATATTTAGTATATGTTAACAAATCGACACCGTTCACTATATTGCACTCGAAAGGAGGTCCCTCTCATATTCAGTCGCAGCTGCACCCCCTCTTTTTACGATAAAAATAAACAACTTATTCCAAATAGCATTGCTACAATTGAAAATGTACTTATAAACAATCGCAAACAATCGTTGCTTATTCGTGGCCAAGATCTCAAACAACCTCTTTTATTATGTTTACATGGTGGACCAGGAATGGCTCACATTGGCTTTGCACGCCATTTCCAAGCCGAACTCGAAAAACATTTTATTGTTGTCAACTGGGATCAGCGCGGAGCAGGAAAATCCTTTTCATGGCGAGATTTCAAAGAGCCGCTAAAAATTGAACAATTTATTTTGGATACACATAAACTAATTGACCATCTGCTAAACAAATTTCAAAAAAAGAAGTTATTTCTTCTTGGTCATTCCTGGGGTAGCATCATTGGATTATCTGCTGCGCAGCAATCTCCCCAATCCATCGAAGCCTATATTGGAGTTGGCCAAATTGTGCATATGAAGCAAAATGAGAAATTACTTTTTAAACATTTAATTCGATCCGCAAAGCAGCACAGGCATGAGCGGGCACTCGCTTCTTTAAAAAAACTTGGAAAACCTCCATTTCTAGATAATAGACGGCTGCTTATTCAAAGGAAATGGCTTGGTATCTTTGGCGGCGCTATTCAAAATGGGACATTTTTTTCGTTCATTCGAAAAGGATTGTTATCATCTGAATACACATTGATAGATTGGGTAAAATTTTTTAGCGGAAATATAAAATCCGGAGAATTATGGAGAGAAATGTTAACCATTGATTTCTTTTCACAAATTCCAAGCGTTTCGTTTCCTGTCTATTTTTGTTCTGGACGCTACGACTATCAAACACCTTATGCACTTGTGCAACAATATTGCGATGTTTTGAACGCTCCTATCAAAAAAATGATTTGGTTTCCTAACTCAGCCCATTCTCCACACTTTGAAGAACATGAACGTTTTGCAGAAACATTACTCGAAATTAAACAAGAGCATTTTTTACTGCATCCTTGATTTCTATATTTCATGAAAAGGATTGTGCACCTTGAACAAGAAGCATGCTTCTTGTTCAAGGTGCAAACTTCCGTCAATCGGACTCTTGCTGCCTACAAATAGCAAAATAGAAAAAGGTGCGTGTATTCACGCACCTTTCATTTTGTTGATCCTCTCTCAATCAGAACGAAATCTAAATTCACTATCTCATGGTTATCTTCTACCTTTTTTATTTTTGCAATTAATTTCCGGATAGCAACTGTCCCTATACTTGTTATCGGCTGAGCAATTGTCGTTAAAGACGGTGTAGACCACTCTCCTTGCACGGCTCCATTCAAACTAATAACTTGCAAATACTCTGGAATAGAGATATGTAATTTTTGCGCAGCACGGATAAAATCAATTCCGGCGGTATCACTACAAGTGACGATGCCATCTATATATGGATGTTTTCGCAATACTTCCGCAGCTATTTGTTCTGAATTCGTCTCTCGTCTATTCATTTCAATAACTCGGTAAGATATGTTTTTCTCCCAAACCGCATCTAAAAAACCTGAGAAATGTTCCTCCATCGCTTCATGACTCGATTCTTCATGAATATAAGCAAGAAAGTGGCATCCTTTCTCTTCTAGTAACGAAACAGCTTGTATTGCTCCATTATAGTACTGCGAAGCCCTTTCCTCGCTTGAATCAATAATTACAAATGGAACTGATACTCTTTCTTTTTGTAATCCTTCATATACATCACGTGTCATAAGAATGCCGGCAATATTATTTTGTTCCAATATATCCATATAACCACGCTTATGTTTCACATTACATATAACGATTTGATATCCTTCTTTGTAAGCTTCTTCTTCAATAACCGCAAGCAAGGATAAAGATGCTGGGTCTTGTATATTTGATACAAGTAAAGCAATCATCGTAGAAGACTTTTTAAATAAAGCTTTGGCCACCGCATTTGGTTTATACTGCAATTCCTCAATTGCTTTCTTCACTTGTTTGACTGTATCTTCATGTACATATCCTTTTTCATTTAATACTCGTGAAACTGTTGCGACTGAAACTCCCGCCAACTTTGCAACATCGCGAATCGTTGCCACCTCTTCACCCCTCAACATGGAAATGGTTTACAATTTCACCGTAAAACAAATTGAATAATACGTCAAGAATATTATTTTATATTTCTGAAAATTGTTACATAAAAAAGAAGTGCTTATACAGCACTTCTTCCCTCTTTTAATTGTTTGTCTTTTATCGCAAATGTTTTCTTCAACATCGGCGGTGTAATCATTGTTGTTAAAATAACAACAATCACAATTGCTGTAAAGTAGTCTTTTGCTAATAGTCCTGACGCAAGACCTTGTCCAGCAATAATTAGCGCTACTTCACCACGGGAAACCATTCCAGAACCAATGATTGTAGAAGACTGTAAATCAAAGCCTGTCATACGCGCTCCGAGACCACAACCAATTAATTTCGTTACCACAGCAATTACTGTTAAAATGACAATAAACCAAACTTTATCTCCAATTCCTGCAAACGTAATATTCATCCCAATACCTACAAAGAAAATAGGAACAAACATTGCATAAGCAATTGGTTCAACTTTCTTCTCAACTTCATGTTTATAATCTGTTTGAGAGATAGCAATCCCTGCCGCAAACGCTCCGATAATACCCGCTATTCCTAATAATTCTCCGAAATATACAAAAGAAAAACAAATAATAAGAGCTGTACTAATAATAGATTCTGATACACGAAGCGGAGAAAGCCAGCGCATAATCATCGGTACGCCCTTCCATCCGATTAGGATAATAGATGCAAAGAAGACAACTTTTTTCAAGATAACCATCGTTAAATTTACATCATCTGCACCTAAGAAGCTCATTGCAAATGCAAGTAAAATAACAACAAGAATATCATCAAACACAGCTGCACCGAGCATTGTTGTACTTTCACGCGTTTTCATTTTCCCTAAATCTCGAAGCGTTTGCACAGAGATACTAACGCTAGTTGCACAAAGAAGTAAGCCTAAAAATACTGCATTTGCTTGCTCCATTCCCATAATAAGGCCCGCAACATAACCACCTAAGAACGGCATAATAATTCCACCTACTGCTACTGCGAAAGAAGAATTGCGGTTTTCATTCAATTCTTTTAAGTCCGTTTCTAAACCGGCCATAAACATAAGAAGAATAACCCCAACTTCACTTAACTGTTTTAGCAAATCCGTATTATCAATTAATCCTAGTACTGCTGGACCAATTATAATACCTACAATAAGTTTTCCAAGTACAGACGGTTGTCCTAGTCTGACACTTAAGTCACCCGCAAGCTTTGTACTTAGCAAAATTACTGCTAATTGAAAGAAAAATATCATCTCATCTCTCCTTTTCCTATTTTACTCATTAGAATAATTATAATTATATATGATTTATACTAGTCTGTGAAATTATCAAATTGGTATCTTTCCGTAAT
>NZ_JBALLY010000244.1:0-1975 GCF_036963045.1 Bacillus sp. JJ864
CTCTTGTACATCTAAATATAGCTTCTCACTAATACTTCTACTTGCAGCCTTAACTTGAGCAGTAGGTATTGATTTTTCATATTTAATTACTTTTACGTAATTACCCAAATCAATCAATTTACAATTATAACTCTCCATTCTATTCCTCCTTTTTAACTTTCACTTAAACAAAGGAGGAAAATAAAAAAATATCCGAGAGGTTAATAAATTTTTTAAAAAAATATTATAATTGTGAACAAAATATGAACAAGCCACCTAGATAATAGGTGGCTTACAACTTTTAATCTTTTAGCTAATACAACCTTATTAAGCGCATTCCCCAAATATTCCCTAGTGATAAATAAGCTTCTATATACACCTTACTTTACTGAATTTCATTATCTTAAAATCCCCTTTAATTACTTTCAAAGTTAGCTCTTCTCTGCTACGCAGAGGGACTTCGTCCTAATATAATTAATAGTTAATTCATTTTTACTACCATCACTTACAACAAGTTATCGAGAGAACTATATATACTTATTAAAATAAGGATAGAATTTATAAAAAACTAAAACCACTCGACTCAACAAGTGGTTAAATTTAATACATTATTTAATTTCCATGATTACTCTTCTGCTCCATGCTCTAATAAATATTTAATAGTAACATTTGCTCCTTCTTCTTTTGCAATCATTAAAGGAGTAATGCCTCCCGTTAATTTTACATTTGGATTAGCTCCAGCTTCTAATAATATTTTTACTACGTTATCTTGGCTTGATCGGGCTGCCCAAATTAAAGGTGGTTCTCCATGACCTTCGTACAAATTAGGATCAGCACCTTGCTTTAATAATTCTTTAACTAACTCAATATTTCCCTCACCTGAAGCACGTGCTAATTTAGTAACTCCGTAATCATCTACATCATTAATATTAGCAGAGGAACTTGAAGTGCTTAATGACTTATCTTCCTTCTTAGTCTCTTCTTTCACTTCATTCTGCGATTTATTCTCTTCTTTTTTAGCATCGGAGGAATTAAATAAATTTAACGAATTACTTTTTAATTTATCCTCTATGTTAAGACGTTCCGCTATTACCGAACGTATAGACCAATAATTTTGTTCTAATGACTTCAATGACTTATCGTCTAAAACCTCTATACGTTCATTGTGTAACATTAATCCATTTGCAGCATTAAATAAGAGTTGTAATCCTCTAAGTAGCTCTTTTTCCTCTTCACTAAAATTTGAAGAAACTTTATCCATATCGTTTAATTGCTTATCCATCCACTTGATTCCATCATTATTTTTAACAGGTTTATTTTCTTCAACAACATAATTAATCTCATCGAAAGCCTTGAGAGCATTATTATAAAATTCTTCTTCCATACCTTTAGGTATATCACTAAAAGCACCTAATTTTGAAGAAATAATTATAATAACTATTATAGCAAGTACCCAAATACTCCTGCGTTTCCATATTGTATTATTCTTTTTCACCTCTATAGATGACAATTTTCGCATCTTTTTCCCTCCTGTTACCTTTATGAAATTCCATAATTTTACAACAATTTCTTCATATCTATTATTTATCCTTCTTTAACAAGCATAAATTCGACAGATTTCATATTTTATTAATTACACCCTATCTTTTCTTCACAAAAAGCGATTATTCTCATTAAATTCGATACGCTATTGCGTACCACTATATGAAAAATTATATGGTATCTTTCTCCATAAGGTCAACTGATAAAAGTTGGGTAGGGATAAAGATGGCGAAAAAAGTTATAGTAAAAATAAATGAACTAACTAGAGAAAAAGGAATATCCTTAAGAGAGTTATCGAGATTAACTGATATTCGTCACGCAGCTTTAAGTGAATTAGCTAATCAGAAGAGACAAAATATTAACTTTAAACATATAGAGAAGATTGCTGAGACTTTTAATATTGAGGATATTAGAGAGATTATTGATTTTGATATGATAAAAAAGGAATAAAAAA
>NZ_JBALLY010000245.1:0-224 GCF_036963045.1 Bacillus sp. JJ864
AAGGTAAAAGACTCACTACTCAATTTCCATTTCCATTTCCGCGCGGATTTTACAGAAAATTGAATTTCAAAACTACAAATTGAGTATATGAAAAAAATAACTACAGGTCTAGATGTTTTTTGTTTCAATTCAGAATTAACAGAATTATAAGCCGTCATTATCAAGCAGAAAACGCTGTAATAAAGCGGTTTAAAGGTATTGTCTGAAAATTATGCAAAAAAATG
>NZ_JBALLY010000245.1:415-708 GCF_036963045.1 Bacillus sp. JJ864
CCATACATACCCATCAACTAAAGAGTATTCACCATCTCTAAGGGGCACGGCAAGCATTCGTTTTTTTGAGCCACTCACATAAACTGACGCAGAATATGTATTCTGCGTCAGTTTTTAGTATTATTAATAGAAAAAGAGATAAATATAGGGGAGCTAACGATGAAAAAAAGTGACGCAGAACTCGATATATTTAAAGACTATCTTTTAGAAAAAGGGAAACGACTATTAGGGTTTCTTTTCCCAAATCCCCGAAATGGGGGAATTAGCTTAATTCATTAGAAATTTACACACCA
>NZ_JBALLY010000245.1:755-1144 GCF_036963045.1 Bacillus sp. JJ864
ATTTTTCATTTCAAAAATATAACTTATGCTTATTTGAAATGTGTCAGTTAAAATGTATATGTTTTGACATGTATATTCCTCATTCGCATATCAATAGCACACTTCAATACCTTGTAATTTTTTTCATCCAGTCTTGCAATACAATCCATTAAATTAAAGTGTTCGTAACTATTCCACATATTTAATGAAAACTTTCCTAGTTGCACAATAGAATTAGTTAAATCGTACGGTATCTCAAAACTTTCTTCATTTTTGTACTCTTTATATTCCTCTAATTGCAGAAGTGTATACCTCCATTCCCATCTCCAAATCCAATCAACTGGTTCTTCAGCATAATGTTTCATGTACCCCATATAGGTTCAAATGATTGATAAACTATCTAATAACCT
>NZ_JBALLY010000246.1:0-4155 GCF_036963045.1 Bacillus sp. JJ864
CTGAGTAGTTACAAAAAATATATCAAATAAAGTCTTTCTAAAACATTTACGAAGCTAACTATTCTCAAATAGTTAGCTTCAAAGGTAAACTTTATACAGTCTTAATTTTTCAAATCTGAATTAAAAACAAAAAAACGATAATAGTCTTATACACTCACCTAATCGCTATTATATATTTTTAATAAGAATAAATAAAATGAATTATTTTAATAGAAACCATTAGAAAAAATGATGGATAGATTGAGCTCCTACACTTTTCAGCATAATCCCACGAAAATCACATCAAAAACTTAGAAGATTCTCATTCATGCTCACTCCATCAGCAATTATCAGTTCCAAGTGTATTTAACTTTCCAACATATCTAACATTACTATTTCTATGCCAGAAAGTTATCTTTACAAACTATACAACCATCTGGTATTATTACCTGGTGCTTAATATTAGTTATACCAGTCTATTAAACATGAAAAATAACTTAAATTATATAGATCCATGTTTATGTTCCGACCATAATCGGTGCCTAAGCTTACTTGTGAAAACATCATTCTAGTAGAACTTATTTTCTTTTTTTCTACGATAGATTTGAAAGGGGCATACTTTTGCAAACAAAAAAAGGTTTTGAGAAAAAAACGATTATATTCATTCATGGATTAGTTGGAAATCGTCGTGCGTTTAAAAAAGAGTGTAAACTATTTTCATCATCCTATAACATCATCACGTATGATTTACTTGGCCATGGTGATGACAAAGGACAAGACATTGATTTTTCTTTAGATCGACTAGTAGAACAATTGTCAGATTTATATGAAAAAGAAGGGATCCAACAAGCTCACATTTGTGCCCTAAGCTATGGATGCTATATTGCCACTTTATTTGCTCATAAGTACCCAGAAAAAGTATTAAGTCTTTGTCATATTGGCGGTCATTACAATAACCCATCTAAGTTGTTTAATGTCTTTCAAAAGTTTTGGGACAAACGAAATAATGAATACTCTTCTTGGCTTTATCAATATGCAAATACTATATTTCCAAGTGGCATTCTAAAAGCAAACCCCTTTGCGATCGTTTCCAAAAACATTTACTATCGATTTGGATTACAATTACACTCATCTATTATTCGAGAGTCACTAAGACATCGTTTGGAATTCGATTTAAAATCCCGATTACGAGAACTTACACAACCAATTTTATGGGTAATGGGAGAACATGATCATCTATATAAATCTTGTTTATTTGATTTAAAATCCATTCTTCCAAATGTTTCATATAAAGAAATCCCATTAGCTGGTCATGCTGCAAATATCTTTCGCCCAAATTATTTTCACGATTTATACTCTCGATTTTTACAAAATACACCATCATAAAATGAGAAGAGAGTCGTATACTAACGCGACTCTCTTCTCATTTTGAAACTATATTTAAGTACTACCTCACTCATTTATGTATCATTTCCATTTTAACTTGTCAACATAAAAGTCACTTCTATGCACGACCAAGTGCTCTTTCTCCTAAAAAGAAAGCGGTTTTATATCAATTTTCAATTTGTATATAAAAATATATCGAAAAGATATACTTCTACATATCGAAGTAAAGTTAAGCAGAAAAATTATCAACTTGCTATCACTCTACTTATTCATACTCTTCACTACAAGCGAAGTATATGCATCTTCCCCTGCTTTCGTCAAATGAACCCCATCAGGCTCAAAATATTCCTTCTTCCCAGCACTTGCTGAATACCAATCAACGAGCGTAATATTTGAGAATTTTGACGCTGTTTCTTTTAACTTGTTATTCACCAATGATTCCCATGGACGCGGCACTCTTGTATTAACCAATATAACTTTACGTTCATTACCTATTGATTGCATTAATGATGTTATTTGCTCAGTAGTAAATGCTCCGTTCGTACCCAAGCCAATAATAACAGACTGACCTAAAGTACCTTCTTTTTTCATTCTGTCTACCGCAGCGGTCGCTTCAGACATTTGCCTTCCAATCTTCGCATCAATATTAATATTAGGAAAAGCATTTTTTAAATGAGGAGTGACGTCGATCATAATTGAATCTCCAATAGCTGTAATCGTCGCAGATTCTTTAGACTGCGTAGAATGACCTTCCTCTTTGCTTTCGGCTGGTTTTTCACCTGGCTCTTCCCAAACAACATCTGGATGTTTAGGCTGATCTTTTTGCTCGGTTTGTACCGACTCTACTTTATTGCTAGTACTCTCTTTTGCTTTACCTGCTGTTGATAAACCAAAACTAGCTGTAACCGTAACAAATATTGCAAACGCTAAAACGAACTTACCACCTAACGCTAAGTTTCTTAATCTAAAGTTACGCAAACGAAAATTATTCAATGCGCCTTTGCGAATTGGATTTTCGATAAATTTCCATGAAATTTGCGCCATAAACAAAATAAGAAAAAACTGAAAAATAGCTCTTGTAAGCTGAAATTCTCCAGCACTTCCTTGCGGGCTTGTTAATGTGATAATCGGATAATGCCAAAGATATATCCCATAAGATCGAACACCAATCCAGCGTAAAGGTCTAAATCTTAAAAAAACACTAATACGGCTAGCTGGATGAGCAAGATTCGCTACTAGTATTGCAGTAGCAATCGATAAAAGGAACATTCCTCCTCGGTATAAGAATGAATCATATTGATTCGTCTTCCAAAACATAACGAGAATAACAATAAGAGCTATTCCTCCAACTACATCAAGAACGAGGCGCGCCTTTGGAAGAATTTTATGAGCCAATCTACTGCTTGGCCAAATGAAAGCAAGTGCTGCACCAATCAGTAAGGAAAACGCTCTTGTATCGGTACCATAATAAACCCTACTTGGATCAGCGCCTGGTTCATATATCATCGCCATCGCGACAGCTGAAGCAATCGCTCCAAGGAAAATATATAGAGTCAGACGTGATTGTTTTTTTACATAGGAAAGTCCTAAACCGATGATAAGCGGCCAGACTACATAAAACTGTTCCTCAACAGCTAATGACCAAAAATGATTTAGCGGAGAAACTGTACCGAAACTTTCAAAATATGATAATTTGTGATAAATATACCACCAGTTACTAAAATAAAATAAAGCTGCTACCGAATCTCCACGCATTTTCCAAAGTAATGAGCTATGAGAAATTGTAATCCACGCTAAGGTTATAACGAGCATGACAAGCATTCCTGGAAGCAATCTTCTTGCCCGGCGCAACCAGAAATTTTTCAAGTCAATGCTCCTTTTTTCCTTCCATTCAACAACTAGAATATCTGTAATTAAATAGCCTGAAAGTACAAAAAACACAGTAACACCTAAAAACCCTCCAGGTAACCAGTTAAAATTGATATGATATAGAATAACAGCTAGTATGGCTAGCCCCCTCAAACTATCTAATCCAACCATATAACGACTATTCTTCTTTACTGGTGTGGGCATTCATAGTCACCCCCATCTTTCTCTAAAAACTATGTAAATATTTACACTATAAAATGCTACGAACTTACACTTAACAAGTATAAACAACATTCAAAATAAAAAGCTTACAAAAATAGCACATTATTATATATAAAAATATCTATCTTATATAATAACGCACACAGCACATAAAATTTTACCATATCATCCATTATTATAAAATTGTTTATGCAAATAAAATTGGACAATTTATGATACTTCATTTAACCTATATAAATTCGAGAATAATAGAACAATTTATTGAACGCTTTAAATAATTCCTTAACAAATAAAAACAGCCTAAGTCAATATACGTGACTTAGACTATTTTTATATAAACAATATCTTATTGATTTATTTCACTATACTTCTTTTTTACTATTAAAATAAACTGCAATCCAATCGCAACTACTAATATACCGGCTGTAAAATACGGCAAATTTAAAGGAGCTATTTCCTTTTCTAATAATATACCATTTACCAAAGTTCCCATTGAACCAGCAAAATAATTAATAGAACTTAACAAAGCAATAGAAATAGTAGCATGTTCTGGACTTATTTCAATTAATGTTTTTTGTTGAGTTGCTAATCCAGCCCACCCAGTCGCTCCCCACAAAATTAAACAAATAGCTATCAAAATTGCTTTTTGCTGAAAAATCCCCATACATATTAATGATGAAAACATGATAACCATTAAAT
>NZ_JBALLY010000247.1:0-1279 GCF_036963045.1 Bacillus sp. JJ864
GTTTTGAAAGTGGATTTATTCGTTATAAAGTTCCAAATTATACAACGATCACGGCCAAATATGATTACTTAGATAAAAGTAATGATTCTTTTGTTTATAATGACGCAAAAATGAGATTCCAGGCAGCCATTAAAAAATATAATGAAACCTACGCGAAACAACCTATTCAATATAAAAAGTCGGTTCGTAAAAAGATGCAAACAATCGGTTATGTTCCTACGTTGAAAGACATAAAAGGTATGCCTAAATTCCATAGTAAAAAACAGGGGAAATTAAGCTATACTACGAATCAAACCAACGGAAACATAAAAATCACACAAGAAAACGGTTCTTATTTTTTATGTATTCCAAAGTTTCAAGAAGGTATTTCTATTCATCTACATCAAGAATTACCGTTTGATGGAATCATTAAAAAAGCAACAATTAAGCGAGAAGGAACAAAATATGTTGTTTCTCTTTCTGTTGATTATTTTTGTCCAAATGAAAAACAAGTAGAATTAGTGACTGCTGACGAAGTAATTGGACTAGATTACAGTCAAAGCGAATTGTATGTAGACAGCGAAGGACGAACAGCTCAGTACAGTCGGTATAACAAAATCATAGAAAAAAGGCAACGAAGAATAAATAAATCCTTAGCTCGTAAAAAGAACCATGCAAAAACAGATGAAACAGGAAATATTGTATATAGTAAAAATTATGAAAAGCAAGTGAAAGAATATCAAAAAGTAACAACAAAAGAAAAAAACAAAAGAAAAGATTTTCTACACAAGAAAAGTAATCAGATAACCAATGATTATCATGCCATTGTGGTAGAAGATTTGAACTTAAGTAACCTTGCGCAATGTTTGAGTTTAGGAAAAAAGCTGCATGATAATGGATTTGGAATGTTTCGAACGATGTTACAGTACAAATCAAAGAAAAAAGGCAAATATTACATCGTTGCGGATAAGTATTTTGCATCTAGTAAATTATGCAGTGAGTGTAATCACAAAAAAGATAAGTTGAAGTTATCTGAAAGAATCTATACGTGCGATAATTGTGGCACGAAAATCGATAGAGATTACAATGCGGGTCGTAATCTAAAATATTATGGCATTCGTATTCTGCACGAACAAAGTATAATCGCGTAGTTTGTATCGATTTTATTAGCGGTAGGGACGCCGCGAATTCAAGGCTTTGGACATGAGTCGCTAGGCTTGTGGATGAATTAGCAATAAAAGAGAAAGTCTTTTGACTTTTGAAGCCCCCACTTCAAACAGACAGTAAGGTCGTTAAGTGG
>NZ_JBALLY010000248.1:0-2028 GCF_036963045.1 Bacillus sp. JJ864
AAAAAGAAGATAGCCATCTCATGTATAGATGGCTATCTTCTTTTTTTGTATATTAGCGAGCCTTCCGTCAGTTGGGATGACAAAATCACTAATGGAAGTTTCACTTTATATGAAAAGATATTATTATTCTCAAATGGATAGTCGCATATTCGGCTTCTATTTCAATTTCTGTTCAATCTTGTCATGTATCAATTCGATTTTTTCAGGCAGTACAAATAAATATTCGATAAGGACTTCTAATAATTCTGTTAATAAAACAATCGTTTCATCGTCAATTTCTTGCCTTAGTTCAAGCATTTCATAAAAAGGACTGTCCGGATGAACAAGGTTGCCAATATTTTGAATCGGTTTCGCTAAATCAACATGTTTTGGAAATTGCTCGAATTGTTGGGAAAGAGACTGCCCATTCGTTTTCTCCCCAAGGAAATGTTTGAGGACACCTTCAAGAACTCGTTTTGACATTACTGCAGTAGCAGAATGATCTTTTGACTGACTGATATTTAAGGTAGATCGATATGATCTGAGAAGGTCTATCGGGATTTTTTTGTTGTGTTCGAGTTGATGTAAAGGATCTTTTGAAGCTGAAGGATTATACATATAGATGTCTACTTCATTAATTTGATCTGAACAATTATGAAACATTATGACAAACTCTGATGGTTTTTTACATTCAGAACAAAGCCCTTCTGCGAATAATCCGCTTTTTTTCACTTGGTAAAAATTCGCTTTCAACGCAAATTCACTTGATTTACCGCAATTCGGACATTGGCTTTTAATATTTTTCGGCACTTTTAAATATCCATACTGGGTATAAGATAAAATGGCTCCCGGCAATATTCTTTTCATTTAAACCTCCTATGAAACGCAATCCTAATTTGTAGCTTATATAAGTATTCCTGATAACCACTCAGTCACCCTATGAAAATATAAGATAATTGAAGAATTTTAATGAAAAAATTATGTTTATCTGTTTTATCACAAGATGTAGTAGTATTGCACATGTCTTTGTTGCAGCAAGAAAACAGACCGAATTTTAGCCTGTCAAACTCCTAAGTCAATGGTATAGCCGAATTTTATGATTGATGATACAAATTTCTTCGTTGATATAAAAAGTATAACTTTTAAAAAAATGTTTGCAAGATGTAATAAATGGAACAGAGGTTATTGATAATTCGCGTACATAACAAAGCATAAGTGAATATATAAATTCAGTTTAATATACAAAAGAAATGATAAAGATGATATAAACGTCCTATTTAATACCATCTTTTCAAACAATTATTTTAAATAATTTTTAGTATTAGTACACAAAAGTCTGTAATTATAAAATAAAAAAGCATGACATAAAATTTAAATAGACTAAACTGATAAGAGGATATTATGTTCAATATATGAGCATATATCCTCTTTTCTTATACATATTAGATTAGTTATACAGATATTGAAAATATAGTTTAATGTGTATATAATATCCAGAAAAGTATGTACACTTTAGGTGGAGGACGTAGCCCATAGCGGGGGGCGTAGTGAGGTCTTTAGACCGAGCGTTAATATGATTTTAGGGGGTGAGTGCTATGAAAGTACAAGAGGTTCTCATAGAGAATAACATTCTCCTCTTCTTATTCAACTAACTGGCAGGTTAATTCAATAAGGTAATGAATTTTTCAGGGAGAGTAGAGGTTGAATATGAATCAATTATATTTGTCATTAAATGAAGCAGGTTTGATACTTAAGGGGCATACAGAACAGGGAGAGGTTGATTTCATTCTTCTTGAAACCTACGAGAATGGAACAACCCAATCAGTGGATGTAAATACATTTGAAACGCTTTTCGGGGATATAGAAGGGAATCCGACCTATGAAGCCTTGTCGGGAACTCATACTTTTATATTGGGAGATACGCAATACACTATGACTGCTGAGGAAATGGGTTATCAAAAGTATTTCGACCAATGGAAAGAGCAAGGATTGTTTAAATCTTAATCAACTAACGCATGCTTTAGTTGATTAAGAAAGGACATAACATAT
>NZ_JBALLY010000249.1:0-3446 GCF_036963045.1 Bacillus sp. JJ864
ATTTTAAAAACGACCACACTATGGTACTTCTTAAAAAATATATAAATCCATTTTAATTTCCCGACGTACAAATATCGACTACTCTACTATATTTCATTGTATTCTATATTACTTTTTCAAATGAAATATGAAATTCTGTCCACTCTTCTGTTGACTTACATGTAATGGATCCCTTATGCTTCTCCACGATTTGTTTACAAACAAACAAACCAATTCCAGTTCCTAACTTCTTTGTAGTTACAAATGGTTCAAATATTGTTTCTATATTTTCTGCTGGAATCATCGGCCCATTATTTTTAATAAAAATATGTATTAATTCTTCGTCTTCACACACATCAATAACAATTCTCTTACTTTCTTCCATTCCTTCAAGAGCGTCAATAGAGTTCATTAAAATATTTAAAATCACTTGTCTAACTTCACTTCGATACCCCGTAAACGGTATTGGATGCGGCAAATTTTTCTCAATAGAAACATTTGCATTTACTAAACTCGGATATAGGAAGTGAATAATATCATGAAATAAATCATTCAGCCAAAATCTTTCTGCTTCATTCCATATTTCTTTTTTTGACACTAGTAAGAATTGAGAAATTCTAAAATTTAATTGATCAAGTTCATGTGAAATAATATCTAAATACGGGAGATGCGGCTGATCTGCTTTTAACAATTTTACAAATCCCATAATAGATGTTAATGGATTACGAAATTCATGAACAAAACTCGCTGACATTTGCCCTAATATTGTCAATCTCTCTTTATGTGTTTCGTTAATGAATTTTTGCTTTTCTTCCAAATTTTTCGATATAATTTCTGAGTATTTCAAAACCGTATAATAAATTAAACGATCAAAACAAATATGTATCTTTCCCATAATTGGTTTTAGTTCACGAGCACTCACATCTAATTCACACATTGCTTCAAATAATTCATTCCGTCCTACATTCGCATTATAGACAAAATCGCCAATATTTGCGTCTGCCCCGGCACGCTCAATGGCAATTTTTTCGCATAATGGTCTAATGAGCTCAATATCTTCCTCACTCATAATAAGCTTAATCATTAATGATAACAATTTTTCTCCGTTCTCTAAAATTTCTTGTTTAAAAGGATCATTTTCTGAAATAATAATTTTGTTTTTCCAGTTCTCTACAAATTGCTGATTATTCTTTTCTAAGTACGTACAAAACATTTTACTAATATCTTTATCGATCGGAAAAACCCCCATTCCCTCCATCTCCATACGAAAAATACCCTATATATTTTGAATATTAACACAAAAAACATTTTTAGTTAAGACACTATTGTCACATTTTGTTATTTCATGTTGATAAAATTTTTCAATAAAGTATATGAAATTATTTTTTTGCATCCTTTTTATTTTTTTCATACAATAGAAACAGGAAAGGTGTGAAAAAAATGACAAATAAAAATGTGGAAGACTACCTTCAAGAAGGCATTCACGGACAAAAACAAAACAAACCTGAAGAGCGTAACATGTTTTTAAGCACATTGCGTGAACGTGTGGAAATTGCGTTAACGATTGGACAAGTCATGCAAACGAACGTATATCCAGAAATAAAAAAAACGATGAGTTCTTCTCAAAGGTTAACATTGTATGTGAACGGAAACATCGCTTACCCACATTTATCCAAATACATTAAATTAGCAAATGAACAACAAGTACCTTTTACAATTGTACAAAATAAAGATGCAAATACACCAATTGGACTTGTTCTCGCACATGATACAGCGGTAGAAAAAGAACATATTTATGTAGAAGATGCAATTTACAAACAAGAGATGAACTGACAAAATACGCCCGACCTCTAAACGGGCGTATTTTTGTGAATTCTTTACGATAAAATGGACCTTCCATCAATGGATTCCCTCTCCGAATCTTGAGGTGGGGACTTTCTGCCCACGAAGAGCGGTATAAACTAAAAAAACTCACCGTAAAGGTAAAGATTATGAACTGACTTGTTCTTGAAATGAAACCGGTTGGTCTACTACTTCTACAGGCTGGCTTGCAGGTTGCTTTGTCACTTCAATTTGTTTAATATAATGTCCATCTAATTCAACAATACGAAACTTATAATTTTCTATATCAATGCTATCACCTTGTTCAATTTCAAGATGTTCTGTTAAAATCCAACCTCCAATTGTATCAACGTCTTCATCGTCAATTGAAAGTCCTAATAATGCATTAACTTCACTAACAAGTACTTTTCCCTCTAAAATTGTTTTTGTTTCACTAATGCGCTGAATCTCTGGCTTTTCATCTGTATCAAATTCATCTTGAATGTCGCCAACAATTTCTTCTAATATATCTTCAACTGTTACAAGTCCAGACGTTCCGCCGTACTCATCCACTAAAATTGCCATATGTGTGCGTTCCCTTTGCATTTTTACAAATAAATCATGAATAGCGATGGATTCAATAATTTGAATAATCGGACGGGCATACTGTGCAACAGTTTCTTTATTTGTACCATCATGTTTCACATAATCTGTGAAAATATCTTTAAAGTTTACAAAACCAATAACATGATCTTTATCACCGTCAATGACAGGATATCTCGTATATTTCTCATTTGACATCATTTTCATTGCTTCAATAACAGATTGCTCTTTCTCTAAAATTACCATTTCTGTACGTGGAACCATTATTTCTTTCGCAATTCGATCGTCAAATTCGAAAATTTTATTGACATATTTATATTCTGATTGATTGATTTCACCATTTTTATAACTTTCTGATACAAGCATACGTAACTCTTCTTCTGAATGTGCTGCTTCATGCTTTTGCATTGGTTTTAAGCCAAACATTCTCGTAACAATGCGCGCTGAACCATTCAATGTCCAGATAAAAGGATAAGCAAGTCGATAGAAGAAGATAAGCGGTCTTGCAACTGATAAGCTAATCCATTCCGCCTTCTGAATCGCCAATGTTTTCGGAGCTAGTTCGCCGACGACAACGTGAAGAAAGGTAATGAACATAAAAGCTAGAAAAACAGATAAAATGGATGTCACCGAGGGAGGCACTTCCAATTTTGTGAAAATCGGATCCAGCATACGCTTCACTGTCGGTTCTCCTAACCATCCAAGGCCGAGCGCTGTCACTGTAATCCCTAACTGACATGCTGATAAATACTCGTCTAAGTTTGTAATGACTGTTTTCGCAGCAGTTGCACGTTTGTTTCCTTCTGCAATTAAATAATCGATGCGTGAGCTCCTAACCTTGACAATTGCAAATTCAGACGCAACGAAAAAAGCAGTTAAGGCAATTAAAACAATCACCATACTTATACTAAATATGTCCAAATACGTTTCCTTACCCACTTTGTAAGTAAGGAAGCCACCTCCTAATTATTTTATTCTAAAAAAAGCTTCTCTAACAATCTTACAAGTTTCTACACTAGTAATTCCCTTTTATACATTATATG
>NZ_JBALLY010000250.1:0-2532 GCF_036963045.1 Bacillus sp. JJ864
GTGCGCCCATAAGGGTGTTACGTATTTCACCGTTTGGCGGTGAATTAACTACAGAAACGGTTAATATACTAGCCGACTTATCTCTGCGGGAAACCAAAGAGGGAGTGTAGCATGTCGGAAAAGCCATAAGTTAACCTAGACGAAAAGGTTACGACTGAGTGGCAAGGTATAAAAGATAAGTATAAGGAAGAAGGCTAAACTGCTTGAAGAACAATCCGAGTGGGACCATGCGTCACCTGTTAGGAAATCGTCTGTAACCTAACATCTATCCAGTATTGAAGGAATATATGCTTCCATCAATACAATGGGAGTGAGTTATAAATTGTGATTAACTCCTAGTTTCTGATTCACAAGGATAGACACGCCTACAGATATAGGAAAAGGATGAATGTTCCTTCCGACAACTTATCGAGCCTGTACGTAACATACTAAATGGGGATTACCTAAGTTGGAAAGCCAATGAAGGCTATGTGCAGAGGCACTGAATATCCAATATGGTAACGGAGTTCTCGTAGTAGTCCGAGCTAGGGAAAGCCTAGTACATGGCGAAGGAGAACAGCTTACAAAGTATAAACAATGCCGAAAGGAGCGAAAGGCTCTATGCAAAATTCTGAAATTGTATTATACAACCTATCTAAACAAGCAAATAAAGAAAATTACCGTTATGACAGATTGTATAGAAATCTTTTTAATAAAGATTTCTATTATAAAGCTTACACAAAGATATACAAAAACAAAGGTAGTGCAACAAGGGGAATAGACGACGAAACGGCAGACGGGTTTGGTGAAGAAAAAATATGTAGCATCATTGAACAATTGAAAGACGAAACATATCAGCCCAAACCCGTCAGAAGAACATATATCCCAAAATCAAATGGCAAAACTAGACCATTAGGTATACCATCTTTCACTGACAGATTAGTACAAGAAATTTGTAGAATGCTTCTCGAAGCAATCTACGAACCGACATTCTCTGAATACTCTCATGGCTTTAGGGAAGCTCATAGCTGTCATACAGCTCTCATCAATATTAAAAACACTTTTCGGGGTGTTAACTGGTTTATCGAAGGAGACATAAAAGGATATTTCGATAATATTGACCATCATATCCTAATTAGCATATTAAGAAAAAGAATTTCTGACGAGCGATTTATAAGACTCATGTGGAAATTCCTCAAAGCGGGATATGTAGAGGACTGGAAATTCAAAAACACCTATAGCGGTACACCTCAAGGTGGAATTATCAGCCCAATATTAGCGAACATATACCTAAACGAATTCGATAACTATATCATAGATGAATTAAAAAGAGACTTTGATATAGGTGAACCAAAGAAACGAAAAAGAAACCCAGAATACCGAAAATATGAGCACCTAAACGGACGACTATCTAAGAAGATAGACCGTACCGAAGACGCAGAGCAAAGACAAGCCCTAATACAAGAGTACAAAGCAAACAAGAAAAAACTTCTAACTATCCCGTACTATGAACCTAATAACGAAGGTTATAAAAGTCTTAAGTACGTAAGATATGCAGATGACTTCCTAATAGGAATTAACGGAAGCAAAGAAGATTGTCATTATATAAAGAAAAAAATAGGTTCATTCTTAAAAGAAAAGTTGAACCTGGAAATGTCGGAAGAAAAAACGCTAATCACTCACAGTGAAAAGCCAGCTCGCTTTTTAGGTTATGAGATACAAATAAGGAGCAACTTCAGTACGAAGCGAGATAAAAATGGTTTAACACGAAGATGGTATAACGGTTCAGTTCAATTGTTAATTCCAAAAGGGACAATTGAAAAAGTAATTGTAGAACGAAAAATGGTCAAAGATATAAACGCCAAGAAATGGGGTATTCTTCATAGACCAGCACTCGAGGGATTAACTGACCTCGAAATCGTCGAACTGTATAATGCAGAATTAAGAGGTTTATACAATTACTATTCCTTAGCTGAAAATGTATCGGTTAAAATGTGGCAACTCAGATATGTCATGGAGTACAGCTGTTTAAAAACACTTGCAGGTAAATACAAATCCAGTGTTGGCAAAATGAAACAAAAATACAAACAAGGCAAACACTGGGGAGTAAAATACGAAACAAAAAGTGGGGAAAAAATAGCATACTTCTATAAAGACGGTTTCACAATACAGAAACCAAGCTTCAAGAAAATGATTGATACAAAACCGAACCTTTATGTATATCAATGTAAAACAGAGCTTGAACAAAGATTAAAAGCAAACGAATGTGAAATTTGCGGAGATAACAGCCCAAACACAACATTTGAAATTCACCACGTTAACAAGGTAAAAAACTTAAAGGGAAAAGCTTTTTGGGAACTCATTATGATTGCCAAACAACGCAAAACCCTTGTGGTGTGTAAAAGCTGTCACGTAAAAATCCATAACGGTAAATAGATAGGCATTTTGTAAGTGGAGAGCCGTATACTCGGAGACGAGTACGTACGGTTCGGAGGGGAGTTCACGGAAACCTACTATGGAAACATAGCAAGGCGCTGGGTTCTTACCCTACTA
>NZ_JBALLY010000251.1:0-2394 GCF_036963045.1 Bacillus sp. JJ864
TAGAAGCGGTCAGGGCCTGTTTTTGCCTCGGACAACGGTTTAAAACAAAGGGAGAAAGCGAGTGCAGGTTATGCTTTCTTCTATATGACAGTGACTTATGTGCCCGAAAATCAAAATGGATTTATCGATATTACATTTTTCTACTTTTTATATATTTTTTTATGTTTATTAATTGACATATAATTTACATATATTATATGATTAATATGTAAAATTTACTATTTTTACAAGTGATAAGGGGATTATTAAAGGGTAATAAGGGGAGTGCGATGTGAGATGGCACAAGAAAGCGCAGTTTTAGTTGTAAAGAAATTACAAGAATTACTGAAAAAGAAAGATAAAATTAAAAATATGGAAGAAGAATTTGAAAAAATAGCAAAAAAATTTCATGTGAAATTTGAAGAAGTATTGGATTTGTATAATAAAATATTTCTCTTTCAAATGGATGTGGAGAAACTTGGTGGTTTTGAAGTATACGAACAGTCAGATATAGCATGGTTGAAGTCTGAGTTAGCCTTATTACAAGGAGTTTACCAATTTTGTCAGCAAAACGGTATGAACATTTTGGAGATTTCTGATTGTTTAAGTAAGGAAAAGCTACAACTATTTTTAAAAACACCAAGTCAATTGCAAAATACGTATTATAAATTAAGAAAAGAGGAAATCGGCCTAGAAAATATAAAAAAACAAAAACCAGGTCGAAAACGAAAGACTACTTTTATAAAACAATTACCTTTTAATAAGGAAGAGTATAAAAAAGAAGTAAAAATAAAAGAGGAAAGTCCTAAAATAGATAATAATCTTGTTACTTTATTATCTGGAATTGTTGGTAATTTCCAATTGATAGATGAAAAAGATGAACAAAATGAAACTGGGTTGTATCGCTTTATGGATGGAATTTATAAGTTGTCTAGCATGGCTGCAGAGTATGTTAAAGATGCACAAGATATTGCTGGATTTAGAAAAGAGATTACGGCGTTACACAGTGAGACAGAGCGCTTACGAAGAGAAAAAGAGGAGCTTGTAGCAGATATGAGAGAAATGACTAATCATATGATTCGCTTTATTACAAGTTCTGATGTAGAACAAATTCGTACCTTGCCGTATTTCGTAAATATGTGCAAACAAGACTTGTATAAACTTGGACTATATAGTGGTACAACAGAAGGTCAATTAAAAGTCATGATTGATCGTAGTGGGCAGGTTGTGTCAGTGGTGAAATAAGAGAAGTCATCCGGAAGCGGACGACTTCTTTTCACTATATAAATATAAATTGGAAAATAAAATACCCTCTCTTTTTTTTGGGGGGAGAGCATTTGATTATGCATCGAAGGAGTTAGAACATGTTGTTTTTACTACATGCAAGGTCTAAAACAATAGGAGAAAGTGAGTGTAGGTCACGTTAATTCGTATAGCATAGACTTGTATAATATGAAATTCATTTATATATTATAATAATATTCCTGATATATTGATTGAGTAGTTTGATAAGCATTTGTGGAATTTGATTAGCTTGTGAAACCCTACTTAATGAAACTTCTGTTAATAGCTTATACTATACAAATTCATTTATTTGTTTTGCCATATCCGCATCTTCAATACGCGAAGCACTCTCTCCATGTTAATGGCTTGATTTGCATCCTGTGTTGTTGAAATTTTCATATTGTTTGTTGCAGAGGAGTTATTTTGATGTCGGATAGATTAGAACTCATTTATTGATATCCCTTCTATTCTCTGCAAACAAAGGAATAACATTTAATGATTCTCACTGGAGTTTATACCATTTGCTGATTGGACTGAAAGATCACGGCATCCGAACTAATATGTTTGTCATAGTTTACAAAAAAGACTCAGCTGTAAGGGACATTGAAGTTGTATCTTCATTATTTCGAATAGCAACGCGCATTCCGCTTTCTCTAGCACGTCAAAATCAACTGCATAGCAACAGCGCTATTAATACGTTTGCATGTTGAGAGGCGCTCCCCCGCTTTGTTCATACGCTTTCATTTTTGTAGAGGGATTGCAGTGCTTCCATGTAGGGAATATTCGTGTTAACTCACATTGTATGTACACTCTTTATATTTGCTTGGTTATGTATTGCATTATATAGTAAAAAAGGATTTATTACTATAAATTGTAGGTGGAAAGGATCCTCTTCTCCCCGTTGGATAAAGAATAAGAGCGTATCGAGAAACTTCTTGTCTCGGAGGATAAAAATTAATTATTCAATTTTTTCATATCCCTAAATGTAAAATTCTCTAATTTTATAACAGCAACCCTATGTTACGATGATGAACTACAAAATGTAAATTAAATGTATATTACTATACTAAAAAATAAAAAGTAATAAAAATATAAAATCATTTTATAAAAATATTAAAAAAAACGAAAAAT
>NZ_JBALLY010000252.1:0-2099 GCF_036963045.1 Bacillus sp. JJ864
GGCTGAGTAGTTACTATTTTTTAATATTACTTTTCATAATAATGTATTTATAACAATAAATTGATGATACAAAAATCTTGTAATCTTTATACGTACATAAACCGTAATTTATGCTATTGAGGATGAAATAATGATTGTACAACAGGAGGCATTATTATGGAGCTGCGTCATTTGAAAACTTTTATTATTGTAGCAGAGAGCGGAGGATTTACACGGGCTGGAGAGAGGCTCGGATATACACAATCAACAATCACAAATCACATTCAATCGCTGGAAGAAGCAATTGGAAGTCCGTTGTTTGATCGCCTTGGTAAAAAGGTAGTTTTAACTGAAGTAGGAAAGCATATGCTTTCTTATGCGCGAAAAATATTGGCATTATCGAATGAAGCATTGGAATCATCTCAAATGAACGGTGAACCATCAGGAACGATACGTATTGGGGCAAATGAGTCTTTAATGATATATCGATTACCTGTTATTTTATATGAATTTAAAAAGAAGTATCCGCAAGTCCATATCATTTTACAGCCATCAGAGAGCCAGGAGTTGCATAATGAATTAAAGTCAGGGAAATTTGATTTTGCTTTATTTACAAATCCAGAAAAACTAGGTGTAGACATTGTCACTCGTTCGCTTGTTAGAGAAACAATTGTACTTGTTGCTCCGCCAGGGCATCCCCTAACGAAGCAAAAAGTTGTTACTCCTGCTGATTTAGAAGGAGAAATGTTATTGCTTACTGAGCCAGGGAGTTATCGAGACTTACTAGAAAAATGGCTAAAAGAAGAAGGGATTAGTTGTTCACGTATTCATTTTTGGAGTATAGAGGCAATTAAACAAACTGTTATGTGTGGGTTAGGGTTATCGTATTTACCGCTTATTACAGTTAAAGAAGAAATTGAGCGTGGAAAGTTAATCGCCTTGTCGTGGATGCATAGTGAGGATTTTGTTACAACTGAACTGGCGTACCATAAAAATAAATGGTTGACTCCAGCGATGAAGAAGCTAATAGAAATGATAGAGAAACATGCAGAGAAATGGAGAGAGACAATTTAAATTCCTAGGGTATATAGAGATTAGAAACATACATATAGGAATAGACGGGAGGAAAACGTAATGAATGAACGTATGAAAGAGATTATACTTATTGTAGTTGGATCGTTATTATTCGCGATTGGAATTAACTTTTTTGCTATTCCAAACCGATTATCAGAAGGAGGAATTATCGGTCTTACGGTAATTACTTACTATTTGTTTGACTGGTCTCCTGGTGCTGTAAACCTTATAATGAATGCTATTTTACTTGCAATTGGTTATAAATTTTTTGATAAGAAAACAATGGTATATACAATTCTTGGTATTATATCTACATCTTTCTTTTTATATATCACAGAAGGTGTAGCAAGCCCAGTAAATCATGATACATTATTAGCAGCTCTGTTTGCTGGAGTTTTTGTTGGTATTGGTTTAGGATTTATGTTTCGTGCAGGTGGTACATCAGGCGGTTCAGCTATTATAGCTAGGTTAGCAAATCAATATTTAGGCTGGAGTGTTGGGAAAGGTGTACTCATTATTGATATCGTTGTTATTGCTGGCTCAGTATTTATTATTGGACAAGAAAAAGCAATGTATACACTTGTAGCAGTCTTTATCGGTGCAAAGGTTATTGACTTTATTGTGGAAGGATTAGATACAAAAACAGCAGTGACAATTATTTCAAATGATCCAGATACTATTCGAGAGTCCATTATGCAAAATATGACACGTGGTGTAACAGTATTAGAAGGACGAGGTGGTTACACAGGAAATAATAAGGAAGTGTTATATGTTGTTATTAATAAACAAGAACTCGTTCAATTAAAACAAGTTGTAAGCCGAAAAGATAAACATGCATTCGTTGTTATTCATGATGTACGAGATGTATTAGGTGGCGGCTTTAAAGCAAGTTAAAAAAACTAGCCTTCAAATGTTTGAAGGCTAGTTTTTTTGTATAGTAAAAAGGTAATGTAGGAAATGCCTTTCTAAAAGAATGTTTATTTGTGATTTTAAAAAATATTTGTTTTTATCTTGTAATATAGATATATTATAATAATTTATTATAA
>NZ_JBALLY010000253.1:0-3809 GCF_036963045.1 Bacillus sp. JJ864
GGTTCTGGTGCAAAAAATCTATAAAACTTGGACATACTGATATTATCAATCTACAAAAGGACGTGATCAGTATGAAAAAGCAAAATTTATTTAAGTAGAAACATTATCAATCTGATGTGATTATATTAACAGTCAGATGGTACCTACGGTACAGCCTAAGCTTTCGTAATTTAGTGGAAATGATGGAAGAACGAGGCTTATCTATTTCTCACACAACCATTATGCGGTGGGTACATCAATATGGTCCTGAGTTAGATAAACGAATTCGGCGCTATCTTAAACAAACGAATGACTCCTGGAGAGTCGATGAAACATATATCAAAGTAAAAGGTCAATGGATGTATCTATATCGTGCAGTGGATTCCAAAGGAAACACGATTGATTTTTATCTCAGTGAAACAAGAGACACAAAGGCTGCAAAGCGCTTCTTCAAGAAAGCTTTGCGGTCTTTTCATGTTTCACAACCTCGTGTGATAACTATTGATAAGAATCCCGCCTATCCTGTAGCAATTGAAGAGTTGAAGAATGAAAAAAAGATGCCTATGGGCATCCAAATAAGGCGAGTGAAATATCTTAATAACATCGTGGAACAAGATCATCGTTTTATCAAGAAACGAGTTCGCTCTATGTTAGGACTGAAATCACTTCGTACAGCTAATTGCATTTTAAGTGGCGTCGAAGCTATGCATATGATGAGAAAAGGGCAATTTCACCAAAGGGTGAAGTCTGCCCGAAATGAAGCTGAATTCATTCATAAATTGTTTGGATTAGCTGTTTAACCTCTCAGTTAACAGAACATTTCCGTTCTAGGGTGTTTCTTGCCCATCCCCTCGAAAAGGGGGGATACGCAAAGTACTTTTAAGAAGTGTCCCAGGGTATGTCTGCTTAAACCTGTATATTATTTGTACTACTATATTTACTTAGTGTTATTTAGTACAATTTGATTGGATACCATTACCGTTAGATTTGATTCCAGATGCTATTCCAGTAGTTGGTTTTGCTGATGATTTAGGCGCATTAGGAATTGCTCTTATGCAAGTTGTTATGTATATTGATCAAGATATTAAAGATTTAGCTAAAAACAAGTTATGTGATTGGTTCGGAGAAGGTGTAGATACTTCAGAAATAGATAATAAATTAGCAGGAAAAGAGCGCTAAAGACAATAATTCTTTAGTTCTTTTTTATGAAATCAGTTAGAATTTTCTTTATTCCAAATCACACTTGCTATTCCCCCATTCCGAGGGGATGGGCAAAGAAACCCAAAATCAACTTTTATTGTATATTTTGGAGTTACTTGACGTTTACATTAGTACATTAAATGAACTAATAAATAATCAAATCTCTAACCAGGTTAGATTATCATTTGGAGTCATAAGTGATCTCCATATTTCTTTAGAAGGAGTTGTTGAATTTATTAATTGTGCCCATCCCTCTAAAGGATCTTCCCAAGGCTGAATTTCTAATCTATCCTGAAAAGACACAGTTGACGGTAGAAGACTCCAGTTAGCAGACTCAATTTTTAGAGTTTGCCCCTCAGGAGCTACGCCATATATTCGCGTAGATCCACTAAATAATTCAAATGTCAAATCTTCTATGTGACTAGATGTTGTACCTCCTGGTTTTATCTCAAAGCGAGTCACTAAGTCCTGATTGGGGAAGCCATCAGGATAGGTAGGGCAGTTTTCTTCGGGTATAGCGATTGGTCCCTTTGTTACCATTTTGAATGGAAGTGCTGGTCCAATGATTGGGTTTACTAATGCGTAGAGTTGGCAGCCGTTTATATCTATATCATCTGCTGCTGAAGGCCCACGGTCGAACCGATCCCAAGCTAATAATAAACCCGCGCCACCGACAATTTCTGAGACTCCAGCAACGAAAAAAGCTAATTGTGGCATTCTTTATACCTCCTAGTAATAAATCGTTTCAAATCACTATGAACAGTAAATTTAAAAATGGGTTTTGAGATGGGGTTAATGCTATTTTTACGACATTTTAATGTGAATTTTGGTTGTCTTAAATACTTATGTTTTTGAGACTGTATGAATCCCTTAGAATAGTATAATCAACGTTTTTTCGTGTCGAATTTGCTTAGCGTATATTTTCATTAAAATGTGGATAGGACCCCAGAACAAAAAATTGACATCTCCAAGTGAAGATGCACAATTTTTTGTTCTGGGACTTTATAAAATGTTTAAGTTGATAGACATGTATGGTTAAGTATTATCGTTCTAATTTATCATTACAGTCTATTCTTATGACCTGTCTCTAATCGAATATCGAGAAAGAGGATGTTTTTAAGTCTACTCTGCTTGATCACCGATACAGATTAAACCAGAATTATGGCTACCGGCACAGATTAAAGCGTAATTATGTCCTGAACCGCTTCCTCCACCTCCACCATGTCCTCCGCGTCGTGAAACCTCACCCTCATGTATAATTCGGTCCCCAATTTCCATTTGTAATTGTTGTTTTAATGTATCTGCAAGAGAACCTGAAACTATAATTCGCCCCTGTTCATCGATAACAATCTCAACTTGATTTTTTGACATTGGAATCCTCCTAAGTAATAATATGATTTTTAATGGTGTTTAAATTCCAGATATACCTTTTAAAGGGCATTGTAGAATAGAATAATCTAAATTTTCAATGCCCCGTAACCAAGGGGATAAACGATCCTGGTTAATCTTCACAGTTCCATCAGGTAATAATGAACCAATATGATTGTGATTATCATACAGAGCAACTGTGCATTTATTGATCTTTCCATCTGAACGTATCACCATGTGATTTGGCCGAGATGCATAGCATATATAAGGATTTTTTTCTTCATAAAAGGTATAGTTTTCACCATATAATTTTTTTTCTAAACTCTTTATGATTTGCCCTCTTTGATTTGTTGGGAAGACATCAAAGGTCTTGTCATTTGGTCCTCCAGCATGGCCAACTGCACGAAATAATACTTTAAATCTTGGGTCAGAAATAAACTCCTGTCGTAAATCTTCAATTAAAGGGTCTAATAACATAATGTTATCTGGAGTAGCATGAACTCTAATCAATATAGATACCGGAGCAGAAGATTTTTTGATTTCTAACAAATTTCCCCAAATTTTATTGAAAGTCCCTTCACCGTTTGCTTTTAGTCTTGTTTTGTTATGTATATCGCTTGGACCATCTAAAGTAATTTGATAGTCCAAAACATTTAAATTTGTTAATTCCGAAAAAAGGTCAGGAGTTAGTAAATAACCATTTGTTGTCATACCAGAACGGTATTTTAATTGTGGATGCCTTTTAGATAACTTTTTAACAAATTTAGATATGTTTAAGACAACATCCTTAGCAACAAGTGGTTCCCCTCCAAACCAATCGATGTTAAGATATTCAAGGTCTGAGACCCTACGAAGAATTAATCTTTTTATTCCTTGAATGATTTCATCAGACATCTTACTAGCTTCGAAATTCTCGTAACAATATGTACACCTAAAATTACACTTTTCAGTTGGTAAAATGGTTAAACTAAATCTTCGATTTGATAATAATTCAGTTAACACTGTCATTAAATTTTACCACCTCCAATTATAAGTATTCTCTTCATGTTTCGATAATATACAAATTTTAAGTGTACTTTTTAGAAGTGGCATTATAATTCCAGGGGGTGACCCGTAAAGGTATACTTTTATAGACAATACAAGGAGTTCACTTAACACTAAATAAATGAAAGCTAAAAATATATCTCAAGGTGTACCTTTTGGTACTTAAAACGAATTAGTAATAAATTTCTCAATATAGATGTTGCTACTATTTTTAGTTA
>NZ_JBALLY010000254.1:0-5182 GCF_036963045.1 Bacillus sp. JJ864
ATTCCAGGATTTGAAAAATTATTGTATTTTTTATCCAAAAAAGATATAATTTTTTTTACCGGTTAAAAATATATTTAAAAAATATATTTTTTATTTGCGCATATATGTGTAAAGTATTGTTTCGACATCATAATATTTAAACTTATAATTCTCAAGGGGGTATATTGAGCAATGTCCATTTCAAGTACTGTGGAGAAAGATATGAATATTATTACAGGTGAACAATGTTTATCATATATAAATATTTACGGGGAAAATGTAGATGAATTAGTGAAACAATCTATCCACCACATCTTTGAACATGGTGAGAGAATTCAGGTGCGTGCTGGTAAAGCATTGCAATCCTATGGAGTGAATTATATTTTAACTAACCCCAGAAATAGACTTCACTGTTTAAGAACAGGTGCAATAAAGTACCTATGTAGAGAATTATTAGCTTATTTCAATGGGAGTTTAAAGGCATCTGATGGGTTAGCACAAGCATCAAAATTTTGGATGACTCTTGTAGATGAAGACGGTAAAATCAATTCTAACTATGGTTATTATGTTTTTCATGAAAAAGTATCTGGAACTGAAAATCAATATGGGTGGGTTATTAAAAGATTATTAGATAATCCAGATAGTAGACGAGCAATAATTAATATTAACCAAAATTATCATAAAAGTGATACCAAAGATTTTCCATGCACTGTTGCAATGCAGTTTTTTATTAAAAATAATTATTTGCATTGTGAAGTTATGTCAAGAAGTACTGATGTTATAACTGGTTTACCATATGATATGGGGTTTTTCTCTTTTATTCATGAGTTAGTCTTTCAAGATCTAGTAGAACAAAAATATACAAACTTGAAGCTTGGAAATACAGTTATGAAAACATCATTTACTCAAATTTATGATAAAACCCAAAACAAGGCTCTTGAAGTTAGTGAAGGTTTGAGTAGTAATAATATTGAAATGCCTAGAATTGATAACGTTAAAAATGTTTTAAACGATATATACATTGGAACTGAAAACTCGGAGATTATAAAATGGATTAAGAAAGAGGCGAAATTAGACAAATGAAAGTTGTATTAACTTCTACTAATCAAGCAAAAATGAAAGCGGTTTCTGATGTGTTTTCTCATGTTTTTGATGAAAACATTGAAATCATTCCTATTTCAGTAGATTCAGGTGTTTCTGAAACACCGACTAATGATGGAGAGGCCATAATTGGTTGTCGAAAAAGAATTGAAAATGCAAATGTTAGTGATTTTGATTACATAGTATCTATGGAAGGGTTAATTCAAAGTTTTAATTATGGAACATTTGTATATGGAATTGTAGTTATTTATGATAAGGAAAATGGTCATGAGGCAATAGGATGTAGTGCAAAAGTAAGACTTCCAGATAAATTAGCACAAGCAATTAATTCTGAAAAAAAATTAAGCGACTTAGTTCTAGAGATGTATTCACCTGATAAAACTAAAGAACTCTCTCTCATAGGTACAAATGGGGTTATCACAAATGGAATTTTCAACCGTGTCGATGAATTTGATGGTGCTTTAAGAAGTGCTTTAGGTTATTTAATAAATAAGGAAAATTATTCATGAATAAGAATTTTGTAGTGCCTTTATTTTCCCTATTAGTATCTGTAGTGATATGGGGGTACAACTTTGTTGCAACAAAAATTTTATTAGGTGTTTTTACTCCTTATGTCTTAGCGTTTTACTCAACTTTCGGAGCAACTATAGTACTAGTCTTAATTTTTAAAAAAGGATTATTTCAGTACTCTAAGGCAATATTAATAAAGACTTTTTATGCTAGTTTTTTTGGGATATTTTTGTTTAATGTTCTTGTTAATTATGGAATGACAAAAATTTCACCTATTGATGCTTCTTTAATAATTGCCTTGGTTCCTTTGGTTAGTAATATTGTAGACTATATTTGGTTAAAAAATAAATTGCAAGCAATTAATATATTCGCTACATTACTATCTATTTCAGGAGTTATATTGCTGGTTACAAATGGGAACTTTGATATTAACCATTTTAATAAAGGGGCGCTGCAGGGATACCTTATAATGGCATGTGCAGTTTTTTCCTTTGTTATTTATATTACTTTAGGAAAACAAGTTATGACATCTATGAAGCCCACACATTATACTACATGGTGTTTTATATACGGCAGTATGTTACTCGTTTTGCCAGCAAGTTTTTTGGGGGGATTAGCTCCTTATAAATCTTTAAGTTCTGAGCATCTGTTATATTTATCATTTGCCATTATTTTTACAGGAATAATTGCTAATAGCGCTTATAACTATGGGATGGAAAAAACCAATATCATCATTGCATCTTTATTCTCAAATTCTATCCCTATTTTCACCATGTTATTTTCATATTTGGTTTTTAATGAACAAATAACAAATGTAAAATTATTAGCTGCTATTTTAGTTATTTCAGGATTGGTTTTACCTACTGTAAAAAGAAAGAAATGAGTGAGAAAAAATATGAAGTATATTGTATTTGACTTAGATGAAACTATTTTTGATCATAAGCGTGGAGAAAAAGAAAGTTTAAAAGAAATATATAATACAGATTTTAAGGATTTAATCATATCCTTCGGTGAATTTCATCGTACATTTACCAAATATAATAAAATATCTTGGGAACATTTTGAAAAAGGGATACAGAACATTGAGGAAACTCTGTTTAATAGATTTAAGTTGTTATGTGATTTTTATGGAATGAAAAAAGATTTAACGGATTTAGTATCACGATATAGCCATGAATACATTAAACAATGTATTCCATACTTAGGTGCAAACACATTACTCAAAGAATTAGTAAATATGGGATTCTCACTAGCAGTATGCAGTAATGGCATGGAAAAAATCCAAATAGGAAAAATGAATTATCACAACATTAAACACTTTTTTTCTTATTTTCAATTTGGAAGAAATTATCCAGCATGCAAACCGAATCTAGAATTTTTTAATAATTTATTAAAGAATTTGAAAGCGAAGCCGCATGAAGTTTTATTTATTGGTGACTCACTAACAAATGATATTAACCCAGCTAAAGAATTAGGAATGAAAAGTCTACATATTAATGAAAAATATTTAGTAGGTGGTGAATTGCAATGTACTCTAATTTTGGATCAAATACAAAATCAAGTCGTGTTGTCTTAAAGAATACTATATATTATTCGAAAGAACATAAATTCTGCGAAGCCGACATTATAATTTCCGGGAATCATATTGAAAAAATACTCCCTCCAAATTCATTGATGGACGAAAATGGTATTGATGCTCAAAATTTAGTTGTATTTCCAGGCTTAATAAATGCCCATCTACATCCTAGTAAGGAAATATACGGAGGTATGGAAGCTTTTTGTAGTATTAGTGAAATTCTCGACAAGGTACACAAAAACAACCATCTTGAAACGCCTGAATTGCAAAGTTTAGCATCTTTATATTCTATCTTGAAATCTATTAAACAAGGCGTAACCACTTTAGGAATGTTTACAAGTAGAGCTGAAATAGATGCTGAGCAAGCAAAAAGAACGGGAATCCGAACAGTGATTCATTTTTCTCAAAATGATCATTGGATTGGAAAAGAGGCAAATCCAGAAGAATCTTCACTTGGAAAAATTATCCAACGATATTTAGACTGTTCAACTAAATATGAATCGGAATTAATACAAGTTCACCCGGCTACAGCATCAGAACTTACAGCAACCCCAAAATTAATGCAGGAGCTTCATAAACTTGCAACTAAACAAAATAAAAAATTTGTAATGCATATTTGTGAAGGGAATAGCCAAGTGGAACAATGTATAAATCACTATGGGGAATCTGGAATTCAGCTTTTAAATAGACTAAATTTATTAGATTCTTCTACTTTATTAGTTCACGCTGCTACGCTTTCTGAACAAGACGTTAATATTTTGTTAGAACGACAATTGAATTTCATACATTGTCCCGTAAGTAATAGTTTTACAGGAGCAGGTCGTTTCCCATTTAAAGATTTACTACATAATAATATTGGGTTAGGAACTGATGCTGCAATGGTTAACCCTTTTAACTCAATACCTTATGAAGCAGCATTTTCACTTTATTTTCACGGAGATTCGTGTTTAGACAAAAAAGTAGCAACGACTGATATAGTAGATTCCCTTACCCAAAAAAGTGCCTTAGCTTTAGGTATAAACAATTTAGGAACTATAGAAGAAGGAATGCTTGCGGATTTATGTTTTTTCAATAAAAAAAATATATTTATAGGTTCTCAAGAGCCTTCCTTACTATTCATAGATACTATTTTTAAGAATGAACCAATTCACGTTATGATTAATGGGAAATTTATCATGATCAATGGAGATTTTCCTGAGCAAGAATTTAATCAAATTCAAAAAGATTTTATTATGAATAAAAGATTGGAGAGATAGTTTATGAAAAGAGTAGCATTTCTTTTTTCTGGTCGCGGTTCTTTACTTTCAACAGTTCAGGAGTGTTTAAATCATTTATCAATTCCGTCTCAACTTACTTTAGTTATTACAAACAATCCTGAAATTAATTTAAATCAATTAAATATTCCAAAAGATTGTGCTGCTTATTGTATAGATCATAGAAATTTTTCAGATAGACCAGAACATGAAAGAGAGATATCAACATTGCTTGATAAACATAATGTTGATTTAATAGTTTTAGGAGGCTACCGCAGAATATTTAGTAGTGATTTTATTACCAAATATGGTACTAAAACAATTAATACGCATCCTTCACTTCTTCCAGCATTTGTTGGAGATAAAGCTCAATTGAAAGCTATTCAAAAAGGTGTAAGGATTACTGGAGCAACAGTACATTTTATTAATAATGAGGTAGATCAAGGTCCTATTATCACTCAAGCCGCTGTGGAAGTAAAACCACATTATTCTGAGTTTGATTTAAAAGAAGCTATTATTAATGTTGAAAAAAAGGCTTTGGCAAGAGCAGTGAAATTATTCATTGAAGATAAACTGCGAATTGAAAATAATGTTGTTTATATAGATAGCAAATATGAAAATGAACTATTTGTGTAAATGAATTATATAAAAGTAATAAGAAGAAGAATTCATAATAGAGTTCTTCTTTTTTTGAAACAAAAACCATTTATTTATCTATATAACGGAGGAAGACAAATGCCAAAATATATTTTTGTAACAGGCG
>NZ_JBALLY010000255.1:0-1626 GCF_036963045.1 Bacillus sp. JJ864
AATTAACACTATTAATTAACAGAGTCTTTAGTTATGAAACGATGTATTTATAAAACTTTTTATCTACTTGCATGACAGGGAAATTTGTAGGTAATTTATCAATTTCTATATTTTCAAAATGATGCTTCTCGTAAAACCTATGGGCCGCTACAAACTGTAACGTCGTTCCTAAGTATATTTCTTTCACTTCTTTTGTCTTTGCCCATGCAATCGCATTATGTAATAAAAGACTAGCTGTTTGAAATATTTTACCTCTATACTCTTTTTGTACAAACATTTTTCTCAATGCTACTTGACGATTTCCAATATCTAAAAGGGCGATAGTGCCTACAACTTCTCCTTGATAAAGCGCAACCCAAAAATTACCGTTACCAGATTGGTAAGTGCTTTCTATGCTAAGTAAATCAGGTTGATCCTCTTTTGAAATAGGTATATTGTATTCATCTTGTTGGATAGAAAGAATTAAATCTAAAATTTGAGATTGATAATCAGAGGAGTATTCTTTTAAGGTAAGGTTTTCATTCATATATAACACCGTCCGACATATTGTATTTTCATTACTGCTTTCATTATATAAGATTTCATATTGATTATTCTAACAATTCGTTAGTGAAAACCTTCGTAATTTAATCTGAAAGTGCCAGATAGGGATGTTGAAGGTTGTATTAGTAATTGAATAACAAATAGAAAGGATAGAGATTATTGCATGAAAAAAGTATTGTTTCTTGCTTATCAACAATGCGCTGATTTTGAAATAGCCCATGCATTATTTTTGCTTAGAAAAATGGGGGAAGCGAAAATTACTACCGTCTCCGTTGATGGTAAACCAGTAGAAAGTATCGGTGGGTTATGGACTCAAGTCGAAGCTTCTTTATCTGAAATTAAAGTAAATGAATTTGATCTAATCCTTATTTCTGGAGGAGATGGTGTTCATGAAATAGTAGATGAGGAAATGGTTAGTAAGATATTAATGAACGCCTTTAACTTACATATTCCGATTGCTTCTATATGTGCTTCCGCCATTTTGTTAGGAAAAGCAGGGATACTTAACGGTAGAAAATTTACGTGTCTTCAGCATACATATGAGAATAACAAAGCCCTGTTTGAAACATCGGTATATACAGGAACAGATATTGAAGTGGAAGACACGATAATATCTGCAAAAGGTACTGCGTTTGTAGAATTTGCAGTAGCTGTTTGTCAAGTAATGGACTTGTTGACAGAGAAAGAAAAATTAGATTCAACTTTAAAGTTTTGTAAGGGGATCTCTTCTTAATTTAACAATTTTGTTTAATGCAACTGTTTAAAAAGAAAAAATAGCGTCATTTCATATTAACAAAGAAGAAATAGAAAGGATCGACGGAAGAATGGATATTTTTTCAATTGTAAACATTGTTTCAATTATTCTTTTCTTCGCTTTAATACTGTTATTTTTTATTTCATTTGGTGCGTTTATACGATCACGACTCATCAATCAGTCTAATCAAAGAGCTTCTTTAGTTGAAATTGAGAAGAAGTTAGATAGAGTTATTGAGATGTTGAAGGAGAAAGAGAAAAATTGACAACATGCTTGATAAAACAAGTAAGAAAATATATGAAATTAGAAAAGAACGAGTAATTTGGATA
>NZ_JBALLY010000255.1:1675-10286 GCF_036963045.1 Bacillus sp. JJ864
TAATTTGGATAAAATATATTACTTGTTCTTATATCGTGAACATAAATACTGTCCGAATATTTAATTTACAATGGTATTATATAATTCTAGAGCTTCTTTTACATTTAATCTATTTTTTACGATACCATGAATCGATTGAATCATCGCAACCGGATGTTCGGATTGCCAAATATTCCGCCCCATATCGACACCGAATGCACCTTCTTGCAGTGCATTGTATGTAATTGTAAGCACTGCTTCAATTGTGTCTAACTTTGGCCCCCCTGCAATAACAACTGGCACCGGACATGTACTTGTGATTTTTTCAAAACCTTCACAGTAATACGTTTTAATGATATCAGCACCCATTTCAACACAAACACGTGAAGCTAACGCCAAAAAACGTGCTTCTCGTTTTTGAAGTTCTTTTGCTACCGCAGTAATTCCAAGAACAGGTAAACCGTAATCGTGTGCTTCAGATACTACATTGGCAAGATTCGTTACAGTTTGTGTTTCATATTCAGATCCAATAAAGACAGATACGCCAACTCCAGCTACGTTATGACGCAAAGCTTCTTTTATTGGGGTAACGATTGTTTCGTTCGCAAGATCTTTTCCAACTACAGTGGCCCCACCTGATACACGAAGAACCATAGGGGTTTTACAATCTTCTGGTATACAAGAATTAAGAACACCTCTCGTTAAAAAAAGGGAGTCTGTGTATTGGAGTAGGTTTTTTACTGTTTCATGAGGCTGTTCCAATCCATGAATTGGTCCTAAAAAGTAACCATGATCAATTGCTAACATAACTGCTTTTCCACCAGGCAAAATAGTATGTAAGCGATTTTGAAATCCCCAAGTCATAGGGTATCACTCCTTAATTAAAGTTTGGATTTTCTGTTTGTACAGTATCTTTTTCTTGTAAATGAGGTGATTTAATAAAGAGCGCTTTAAAATTTTGAGAAGAGCGATTGATGAGATAGTGAGATTCATGAGGATAAACTTGTAAGACGTCGCCTTGTTTAATATGAACCTTTACGTGATTAATATAGAAATCTATCTCACCTTCTAATGCGTAGAAAATTTCTTCGCAAGTTGTATGATAATGATTTTGAAAATCTTGGCCTGGTTTAATGACAACTACACCTATATCAATATTAGGCCCCTTTACTAAATATTTTGGTCCGTTATCACCGAAGCGATAGGAGAAATCTTCTTCATTTACTTTTAACAAACTTATCACTCCTTTTTGTAACAATTTACAGAGCGCCAGGTGCAATCCACATATGAGAAGTATAGCCTTGATCAGATAATTGAAGTTGCTGTTTATATACAGTCTTCCAATTTTTGTGTAAAGTTTGATATTGTTTATGATTTTCATTGTTTGGTATAAAGGTTGCTTCCCATTTTACAAATTGTTCAGAAGTAGATTCCATTGAATGGTAAATGCCGGTACCACTCCCCGCCACAATTGCTGTTCCTAAAGCGGCTGCTTCTTTGACTACAGGTACTTTTACAGGAACGCCTAATACATCGGCGACAATTTGACACCATAATTTTCCCTTTGACGCCCCTCCGGCAAAAACTACTTCTTTCGGGAACTGTCCTGTTAGTTCTTCAATTAACTTTAAATTCCCATATGTCACGAAAGCTGCATTTTCTTCAATCGCTCGAAACATTTCTTTCTTCCCGCACTTTTCAGGATTTAGGCTTAAATTTATAAAAGAGGGAGATGCATGACGCCAAGAAATATAGTTCATGACATTAGAAAAAATCGGAATGATACCGTGTGATCCAGCTGGTACATGTTTAGCTTGTTCCTCTAATAATTCGTAAGCATCGATACCTAGTTCATTTGCTCGTTGTTTTTCTTCTTGACAGAAAGCATCCCGAAACCAGCGCATAACAAGACCGGGAAAAAAGGTAATTGTTTCGTATTGCCAAAGAGTGGGAAGAACGTGACAATTTACACGAATGCGAGCATTTGGATCTAGTACAGGATTGCTTACGTTTACTTCTTGTTGCCAAAAACTTCCGCCGCAAATGAAAGTTTGCCCGCTCTTAACAACTCCAGAACCGAGAGAAGCCATTTGCGCATCTCCGCCTCCAGTTACAACAGGTGTTCCTTCGAATAATCCAGTTTCTGCTGCGCATTGTTTTGTTACGTTTCCAATAACTGTTCCGGCTTCATTAATTTGTGGTGAGGGTATAGATGGGAGTTTACATTGGGCTGTTAATTCTGGAGCCCAGTTTCTGTTTTGTAGATTGAAAATTCCCGTTGTACATCCATTGGAAGGGTCAACTTGTAATACGCCGCACAGTTTATATAAAATCCAATCATTTAACATGGTAATAGAATGTACTTTCTCATAAATCTCTGGTTGGTGTTTTGCAATCCACTGCAACCTTGGTAACGCACCTAGAGCGAACGTTTGCCCGGATACTGTATATACATCTTGTTCAAGGCGAGGGTGTATTTGCTTAAGTTGTGTAACCTCAGCTGCCGCACGGTTATCAACATTTGCACACGCCCAAATTTCAGTACCATCCTTGTCATATAAAACAAATCCTTCACGCATACTTGTTGCGCTAATTCCTTGAATAGAAGAGGGGGAAACACCGCTTGTTTGTAGTACATCTTTTGTACAGTCTTGAATAAGCTTCCAGTTTTCTTTTACGTCAAAATCCATGGAACCTGGGTATGGTGAGTTTTCTATGTGAACCCATTCTCGTTGACTAACAGCAAGTTGATTCCCTTGCAAATCAAATAAGACAGCTCGGATACTACCAGTTCCAGCATCATAAGCTAATAGAGCAGCCATTATATTCCACGCTCCTTCAGTCCGCGCCTTCTCTAGTAAACGGACAACCTTATTTCTAGATATATGTAGTAAGGAGGAAATTTTTTGCTGGGTAAGTTGTTCTTTGCAATAATAGTAAGCAGTTTTCGTTAACAAGTTTTCTTCAAGGTTCAGTTGTGTCATGCTTTCCATCTCTTCAACATATGTATATAAATTTTTATTTATACCGTTAGCAGTTGGAATTTACTTGAGAAAAAGATATGAAGAAAAGGATATACAGTGCTATAAAACTGGGAGAGAAAAAATAGAGTTTGAAAAAATGTTTTCTATTAAAGATAGGTGAAAGTATTTTAAAAACGTATCCAAGACATTAATGCAGTGATTTGTACTGAGGCAACTGCATTACCAGCAATGCACAAGTTGCTAGTAATTTGAAAATGGATAAGAAAGTTACTGTTACTGGATTTTCAACACCTAATGTTATGCGTGATTACGTAAAACGCGGACCAGTTCAACCATTCGGTTTGTGGGATGTAAAACAACAAGGTGTACTTGTAACTTATGTAGCAAATGAAATGGGGAGAAGGGCAAAAAGTTAAAAGTGAGCGACAGCATTGCGAGTGTTGGAAAAGTAAAAGTAGAACCAAATGCAATTCAAGGATACGCTTATGAAGCGGAAGGAAATGGGATTATCATCTTACCAGAACGGGTTGTATTTACAAAGGATAATATTTACAAGTATAATTTTTAATGGAATATTAATAAAGAAAAAATTATTAATAATGATAAATATTTTCTTAATGAAGAACATCCTAATATTGGTTGTTCTTTTTTTGTGAAATAAAATGAACTTTTTTTGAACATCAAGCGAATATAGAGTGAAGACTTTTACAGGTAATAGAAAGGAGTCCCAGTGTGAGTGAAGTAGAATTACAAGAATGGTTGCAGCAAATGGCTGCTGGAAATCAAGACGCTTTTCAAATTATTTATGAATTCACATGTAAAGATGTATATCGAACAGTAGCGTTTTTGATTCATGATAAGCAAGATGTGGAGGATATTGTAAATGAAGTGTATATCCAAATGTGGAAATCGTTACATAACTATGATATAAACCGGTCTTTTCGGTTTTGGTTGCATGGTCTAATTGTTAAGCAAGTACAGGATTGGAGAAGAAGGACGTGGAGAAGGTTTCGTATCTTTGAAAAAAAGAAGATATACACGCAAGAACAAGTTTATGTTATTGATGAAGATTTTTTTCATATGGAAACACGTAGTGAATTAATGGAACTTGTGCAAAAGTTATCATATAAACATCGCGAAGTAGTCGTTATGCGTTATTTCCATGAATATAGCTTAGATGAAATTGGAACGCTTCTCGCAACACCGGTTGGTACAGTGAAATCTCGATTACATACAGCATTGAAGCGTTTACGAACAGAGATGGAAAATTTACCGATTGAGCAAGGAGGCGAAGTAAATGGATTTTGAAAAGCGATTACGAGATGAGTTTCAAAAAACAGCGGAAATGATGCAACCGTCTAGCAATTTGCAAAAAAGAGTTGAAGCATCTTTTGAAATGTATCGTCAAGAAAAAGGGAAGGAGAAAAGTTCTATGAAAAAAAAGTTGTTAGCAGGATTGGTGGCAGCTGCAATCCTCGTACCTACAGGAACATTAGCAGGACCTACGTTGGTTAGTAAGATAGTTGGTACACCGGAAGAAGCGCAGAAGGATATAGGTATGAATAGTGAATGGTATTCGAAATTTAATGAAAGTATAGAAGTGGCAAAGCAAGTTCTTACAAAAGAAGAATTCGAGGAGTTTATCGTGCTATTAAAAGAGGACTATGAGCATTTGAAAAAGATTAGTATTGTTGAAGATGGAGAGAGAAGAACAGCAAGCGAATGGATTAATCCAGACGATGAAAAACAGACGACAGAGAGAATTGAAAAATTAAATAAGTATTGGGCTAAAATACAAGAAAAATTTAATTATACGATTGAAGAAGTGAAAAAAGTCGTTAATTTCCCAGTTCAATCTCCTACTTATATTCCTAATGATTATAAATTAGAAGAAGAAAGTGTATTAACTGAAATTACAACTGGTAAGCCAAAACCAATTATTAAACGGGAATTTAAAAATAGTAATGCAGGTTCTGGGAAATCGAATGCAGAGGAAGGATTTACGATACAGCAATCAGAAATTTTTAATCAAAAGGGTACTTTTTATATGAACAAACCTTTTGATCAATTTACTCAAAGAGAACCAAAATTTGATAAAATATCAACTTATACTCTTGAGGGATATAATGTAACCCTTGGTGAGCATCAAAGAGGAAAAGTAAAAGGAATGAAAATCGTAGTTCCAGAAAAAGATGGGAGAAGTGCGTATCAAATTTACATTAATGCTAGTATTTTACCAAAAGAAGAACTTGAAAAAATATTATTTTCAATGTTGAAATAAGGTGATTCTTCATACCCTTTCCTTTCAAAGGAAGGGGTTATTTCATTAAAAATCGAATATAGTAATGTTGCAAGAGGGGGAAACTATATGATATTTCAAAAAGGAAATCTATCTATTCGATACGTAACAGGAGATGATGTACAAACTTTATCAAACTGGCTATCAAATCCTGAAGTTTTAAGATTTTATGAAGGACGAGACAAACCACAATCACCACAGCAAGTTCGAGAGCGCTATATAAGTAGTTCGGGAGAGAAAAGGTGTATTATTGAATACAAAAACGAACCTATTGGCTATATACAAATGTATCCTTTAGATGCAGAGTGGAAAATGTTATATGGATATGATGAGAGAGAAAATGTGTGGGGAATGGATCAATTTATCGGAGAAACATCATATTGGAACCGGGGAATTGGTACAGAACTTGTACAAGCTGCAATTACATATATTAAGAATGAATTAGGAGCATTTGCAATCGCGATGGATCCAAGAGTAAATAATGAAAGAGCAATTCGTTGTTATGAGAAGTGCGGGTTTCAAAAAGTGAAAGTATTGAAAGAACATGAATTGCATGAAGGCGTATTGGAAGATTGTTGGATGATGGAATATAAAAACGGAGGGAGAGTTTGTTAATGAAACAAGCACTTATAGTAATTGATGTCCAAGAAGGAATGTATACAGCGGGTATACCTGTACATAATGGCTCTGAATTATTGCAGAATTTACAGGAAGTCATTCAAAAATGTCGTGCGCATGATATTCCTGTTATTTATGTCCAGCATAATGGATCTAAAGGGCATCCGTTAGAAAAAGGAACAGTCGGTTGGCACATTCATTCTAAAATTGCTCCGATGCCAAATGAGATTATTGTGGAAAAAGAAACACCGGATTCTTTTTATGAAACGAATCTTCGTGAAGTTTTGCAAGAAAAAGGAATTGAACATCTTTTTATTTGTGGATTGCAAACAGAATATTGCGTAGATACAACTGTTCGCCGTGCGTTTAGTGAAGGGTATAAGGTAACGTTGATTCAAGGAGCGCATAGTACGTTTGATTCAGAACAATTACGTGCCGAGGATATCATTCATCATCATAACAAAGTATTAGGTTGGTTTGCGGATATAGTCGATGTAAAAGAAATAAAACTGATTTAGAGAAAGTTCATTGTATTTTTGTATCATGGTAGTTAAGCCAGCATTTTTAGGAGGAATCCCTCGAAATGCTGGCTTATTTACTAGTCTTAAAAAGTAGGAGGAGTAATTGCAAAAATTACTACTGCTTTCTTTTTATATGGATTTTCCCATTTATGTTTCATGTAAGATGGAATTTTTACACTATCGCCTTTATGTAAGGTTAATGTTTCTTGATTTAAATATAGGGTAACAGTTCCTTCTAAAACAAATGCAATTTCCTCCCCTTTATGTTCCAACGGTTTTTCGGAAGAAGCGGATTGCGGCAATAAAGTCATAAGAGCAAGCTCGAGAGCTCCACTTAAATCGGGAGATAGTAACTCGTATGATAAGCTTTCACTTTCAGGAAAGGTAATTTTTTTTCGTTGGTCAGCTCTTACAACTAAGCTTTGAGCATTCGTATCTTCCAAGAAGAAATTAAACATAGGAATATTTAATGCTGCAGCTATTAATTTAAGAGTTTGCAGAGAAGGGTTTGCGGATCCCTTTTCAATTTGACTTAACATTGAAGGAGTGATATTGACGAGTGTTGCCAGTTCTCGACTACTTAATCCTTGTGCTTTTCGGTATTCTGCTATTTTTTCTCCGACATTTATATCATTCATGATAATTCTCCTTCTATTAGTTGAGATTAAATAAAATTAAAATTTATTAATTTGTATTTAATTCTTTTCGTTTGTGTGTTAAATTTGTTTTAATTATAATAAATAAATTTAAATTTTGAAATGATAACATGATAGGAATGAAGAAGGGAGATTAGCCGAATGAAGATGTATAACAGTAAAGCTATACAAACGTTAAAAGAAAAACATCCTTTATTAAATCAACTTGTTTTGACAGAGGAAGTATTTTGGGTGAATCCGAATAAAGAAGAGTTCGAAATAGGAATTCAAAAAGCACCACTTACGAAAGATGATGTAAAGGATGCGGAGGAAAGATTAAAACGTTTTGCGCCGTATATTGCGAAAGCTTTTCCTGAGACAAAAATTTCAAATGGAATCATTGAGTCTCCTTTAGTCGCAACTCCTTCTATGAAACAACATTTAGAACAAGAGTATGGTCAGCATATCGCAGGTAATGTATTACTAAAATGTGATAGCCAACTTCCGATATCAGGATCTATTAAAGCAAGAGGCGGTATTTATGAAGTTCTGAAACATGCAGAAGATTTAGCTTTGGAACAGGGGTTATTAAATATACAAGATGATTATTCTGTTTTAGATAGTGATGCATTTCGTACGTTCTTTTCGCAATATTCAATCGCAGTAGGTTCAACGGGGAATTTAGGTCTAAGTATTGGCATTATGAGTGCTAAACTCGGATTTAATGTGACGGTTCATATGTCCGCTGATGCAAAGCAGTGGAAAAAGGATTTACTACGCAGTAAAAATGTTACTGTTATTGAATATGCAGCGGACTATAGTAAGGCAGTAGAAGAAGGAAGAAGACAAGCAGAAGCAGATCCTATGTGTTATTTCGTTGATGATGAGAATTCAAAAAACCTTTTCCTTGGATACGCTGTGGCAGCTTCTCGCTTACAAAAGCAACTACAAGATCAAAACGTTATTGTTGATGCTAATCATCCGCTATTTGTTTATTTACCATGTGGTGTTGGCGGCGGACCTGGCGGCGTAGCGTTCGGTTTAAAATTATTGTTTGGTGATCATGTACATTGCTTCTTTGCGGAACCAACTCATTCTCCTTGTATGTTAATTGGTTTACTGACAGGTCTTCACGATGAAATTTCTGTCCAAGACTTTGGGATTGATAATGTGACGGAAGCTGATGGTCTTGCTGTAGGAAGAGCATCAGGATTTGTAGGGAAAGTAATTGAACCATTATTAAGTGGATGTTACACAGTGAGTGATCAAGAATTATATAGACTATTGAAGGCTTTTGTTGATACAGAAGGTATAAAATTAGAGCCGTCCGCATTGGCAAGTGTATACGGACCAGTTCAATTGTTCAAGCAACAGCAATATATTCAAGAAAATCACTTGCAAGAAAAAATGAAACAAGCAACGCATATTATGTGGGGAACAGGCGGCGGAATGGTTCCACCGCAAATTATGGAAGAATATTATCAAAAAGGATAACCAACTTCTTCTCATATATTTTTAAGAGCGCATCACTTAGCGAAAGTGGTGTGCTTTTTGTTTTTAGCGTGCCCAGCTAAG
>NZ_JBALLY010000256.1:0-2100 GCF_036963045.1 Bacillus sp. JJ864
TAGCTTGATAGCGATGTGGTGCCGCCAACAAAACGCGAAATGGTATAGTGACCCCTTTTTGGAACGATATTTCGTTAACAATCCCTAAAATAACCAAATAAAAAATGATTTTGTCGAACAATAAATACTTTATTTCCTTCTATTTTATTGATGAAAAGGTATATTTAGTATATATTTTACATATAATAGAAATTTATGTTAGAGGGATGTTAAAGTGATGTCATTACTAAAAAAAAATATCTTTCTTTTATTAGTTTTTATAATTGGTTTTTCAACTATTGCAGTTGGATCAGCAGAAGCGACAGTTAGTGAAAAATACCCAATTAGACCTGAAAGATACGGAGAGTGGGACGGAGTTTCTCTTCACAAACATCCTGGCGGGACAATTGCAGTGAGAATTTGGCAACAAGGGATCCATAGCGGACAACAAGCTTCAACAAAATGGGTATTATCAAGCTGGGAAACAGGAAAAGAATATACTCGTTATGCCAAATATGATTTTGATGGTGCTATTACTTTTGAAAACATCCCATACGGTTCTTATTCATTAACTTGGCACTCTTTGACAAGTGCTAAAACAGAAGGATGGTATTACGTTGTAATGCCAGGAGGCTATGTTACTAGATAAAAAAGAGGGTATATTGTTATAAATCAATATACCCTCTTTTTCTTTTTAAACTTCTTCCATAGATTCAGCAATTTTAATTAAATCTTCTTTGGAAATTCGAGAACTAAACAATGTAATTAACGTACCATTTTGTATCCAACTTAAAGTACCACCTTGCACATCTTTTATTCTTTTAGTGGGCGTTAATGGATGGAACACCGCAATCTTATCTTTTATTTTCACATTTATTCCATAATCCTCTAGTTCAGTGAAGTTTTGTTTTGCTTTTTTTTCTATTACAGCAAGTTTCAATTGTGTCTTTGTTTCGTCTAAGTAATGCATCTGCACTCTTTCCATATGATTATATATTTTATCTGGATATTTCAGCTCTACAACCCAATTATTCGGAACTTTGCTTGGGATCAGTAAATTAAAACTTGTTTTTCCGTTCAATTGATTTACTTTAAAATTACCTTTCCTAATTCCAGTATCATGAGCATATACACTTATACTTATAAAAAAGTTACTTAAAATTAACAATATACATGCCATAACAGTAAAATGTATTTTTTTCATACCTTTTTATCCTTTCTAGAACATTTTACTATTAGTATCTTATCCGATTTATTTCCTTATTCATAACCTTAACTTTTTAGAACGATATCTCGTTATCAATTCCTAAAATAACCAAATTTTAATTGATGTTTTTTAAACAAAGTGATAGCTTAAAAGCATTAAGACAAAGATGAAATAATACACTGGAAACAACATATAGTTTTATCATCAAACATTAAACGGCCCCAATACCAGCGTAGCTGCGTTTAAGGGCAAAGTAGCTTGTTTTGTAACAAAAACGAACTTTTATGTTACAAGAACGCTGGTACTGGGCCTATCTGTATGATGGAGGGCGACAATATGAAAAAGCAAAGCAAGCAACAGTCACATTATATGAGAGTATATACTTTACGAGATCAAAGTACAAAATCAATTAAAGTTGAACCTTGGCGATCATCTAAAGATGAAATGAATGTACTTGGAATAAAAGAAACTGATATTTATTAAATTCAACTTATAAAACAATAAAGGTAAACAATCCTGGAAGAGAAACTTTATGTATAGAAAGAAGATATTTCATATAGTTTTTCCATTATCACACATATTGTATACAAAAATAGAATATTGGAAATACTTTTAACGCGGTTAAATGGAACTTTTTTATGCATAACGTTCGATTGGTTAAGCTACTGATCACAGTGTATTCAATCGAAAAGGAAAAGGAAATCGTCACGAATAATCGGGCACATACATTGCCTGATGCACCTATATACATCAAGTGTCTGAAAAAATATCACATTAGGGATATAATATTGTTATTTATTTTACTAACAATACATAGTGAAAATTTCCTGGTTGGATTTCCCTTAATCCTTACTGGGCTATTCGTGTTTCTTATACTTTTATAAAAATCTTTATCAATATGCAATATTCTATCT
>NZ_JBALLY010000257.1:0-2622 GCF_036963045.1 Bacillus sp. JJ864
ATGAATTCTGCCCCGCTTCAATTTTCGAAGCGGGGCAGAATTCATTTGTGATATAGACCAATAGCGTCAGTAATATTAGAAAGTCCATCTTTTTCTAGCAAATTTAAAATTTCTTGGTTAATTTGTTTTGCAACAGAGGGTCCTCGATAAATCATACTAGTATAGAGTTGTACAAGCGAAGCACCAGATTTAATTTTTTCATATGCATCTTCTCCAGTAAAAACACCACCGGATCCAATGATAGGTAATTTCCCTTGAGTTTGTTGATATATTTTAGAAATAATTTCTGTAGAACGTGAGTTTAATGGTTTTCCACTTAAACCACCGCTTTGTTCTTGATATTTAGAAGTTAGATTAGTACGAGAAATAGTTGTATTTGCAGCAATAACTGCATCAACTTTTACTTCTAAAATTATTGAAATAACTCCTTCTAGTTGTTCTGGAGTTAAGTCAGGAGCAATCTTTAAAACAATAGGACGATATTGACTATGTTTTTTACATAATTCATCCCGTTTATTTAAAATAGAAGTTAATAATGGCTTTAAAGTATCGACATATTGTAAATCTCTTAATCCTTCAGTGTTTGGAGAGCTAATATTAATGACAAAATAATCGCCATGAGTATAGAGTGTTTCCAGTCCTTTTTGATAGTCCAAATTGGCGTCTTGGTTTGGTGTATCTTTGTTTTTTCCTAAATTAATTCCGAGAGGTATAGCTGGGCGTGGTAAAGCCATAAAGTTTTGCTTTGCTTTATTTAATCCCTCACTATTAAACCCCATACGGTTAATAAGTGCTGTGTCCTCGGGTAAACGATATAGGCGAGGGTTAGGATTTCCAGGCTGAGGGTTAGGTGTAATAGACCCTACTTCAACTGAGCCAAAACCAAGGGATGCAAGAGCTGGATATACATTAGCAAACTTATCAAAACCAGCTGCTAAACCAATGGGATTAGGAAATTTAATATCTAGTAATTTACATTCTAATCTAGAATCTTTCAAGCTCATATTTGTATTGTATAAATTTCTAGCAAATGAAAATGATTGCATAACCTTTAGAGCTTGAATAGTTCGTGTATGAGCTTTTTCAGGGTCCATCTTAAATAATAAATTGCGGATATTTGCATACATGGTTAGAATCTTCCCTTCAAATTATTAAAGTTAAAAGAATGCTAAAAACTCCTTATCTAAAATGAACAATGTAAAGTATTCTAGGTAATAATTTATAACTAGAATTTTTGGATGAGTATAACACCTATAATTACTAAAATAGCGCCAAGAATACGTGGTAAGGATAACAGATGTATAGGAACATTAATTAAACCAAAATGATCTATTAATACAGATGCAACAATTTGGCCAGCGAGCACCAAAGCTACGGTTGTTCCCGCTCCAATTCTTGGAATAAGAATAATGGTAGCTAGTACATAAAAAGCTCCTAAAACGCCTCCAGTCCACACCCACCATGGTGCAGATGCAATACCTTTATTAAAACTAAAACCAGCTTTAAATAATGAAACAGTGAATAAGGTGATTGCACCAACTATAAAAGAAATAGTTGCAGCAACAAGAGGTGAACCTACAACAGTACGAAGTTGTGCATTAATACTGAATTGAATCGGTAAAGCAAGTCCAGCCAAAAAGGCAAATATTAAAAATAAAATCCACATAATAAAATATCTCCCTTTGATATAGAATTGTTAAAAATAAAAATATATATAATAATTAATAGTATTTTATGAATATAGCGAGCTCGCCTCACCCATTATATTCCATAGGTAAATGTTATTCAAATGTTTTTTAAGTTGTTTTTTCAGACATGAGAGTTATTTTTTAATATTTTCATAAAAAAATAACAAAGAAATTTGATATGATTTTTTGTTATGATTATTAATGATAATGACATAGAAATATATTTTGGAAATGAGGAGTCGAAATTATGAATTCAATATGTGTATTTTGTGGATCGAATTATGGAGAAAGTGAAGAGTATAAAAATGCAGCGGAAAAATTAGGAGAATTTTTAGGTAAAAAAAATACCACATTAATTTATGGTGGAGGTAAAGTGGGATTAATGGGAAGTGTAGCAAATTCCGCCTTACAAGTTGGTGGAAATGTAGTAGGCATTATTCCTGAGTTTTTACGAGATAAAGAAATTGCACATCAAGGACTTACTGATTTAATAGTTGTGGATTCTATGCATTCGCGTAAACAAAAGATGAATGAAATGGCTGATGGATTTATTGTATTGCCTGGTGGGTACGGCACCTATGAAGAAATGTTTGAAGTTTTATCTTGGGGACAAATTGGTATACATAAAAAGCCAGTTGGTCTACTTAACGTAGACGGTTTCTTTGACCCTTTAATTAAAATGTTACAACATACAGTTGATAGAGGATTTGCACGACCTGAAAATCTTGATCTAATTCTTTCTTCAACAAATATAGAAGAGCTTTTTGTACAAATGAAAGATTATAACCATGTTGTTGTGAATAAATGGGTTAAATGAAAAGATTAATAGCATAATTTGTAATAAAGAGAGGAGGAATCTTATAATAAGTTCCTTCTTTTTTTCTGCTTAAAACAAAAAATTTAGAGATGGATATAATAAATTTTCCCCTTATTC
>NZ_JBALLY010000258.1:0-1614 GCF_036963045.1 Bacillus sp. JJ864
CAAGCCGAGGAAAAAGCAAAACAAAGAGAAGCTGAATTGCTACGTCAAGCTGAAGAAAAAGCGAAGAAAAGAGAAGCTGAATTACAAAGACAGGCTAAATTAAATCAGTTTAAAGAGCAAGAACAAACAAGAGTGAATAATACTAAAACAAAAAATGAAAATCAAAAGAATTTGTTAGAAGAATCTAGTTCTAAAAATAATCCTTTAAAGAATAAAAAAGTTTTAATGTTTTCAGGAATAGGGACAGTTATAGCAATTGTTGGTATATCGGGTGCATTATTTTTCGGAGGACAAACAAGTGAAACAACAAGTGCTACAACTAAAAGTGATGAATCTTTATCTGTTTTAATAGATAAAAAAGATTATTTACAAGCTGGTGCTAAGTATCCGAAACAATATGAAAAAATTGAGCAATCAATTATTGATAATATGAAGGATGAAACAATTAGAAAAGATTTAGAAGCTCTTGAAAAATTTAATGATAAATACCCTACAGCAAATGGAAATCTTGATATGGCATTCTTTAAAAAAGATTGGAAAGAAATTGTTCGTGTATATGAAAAGTATCAAGATCACATTGATCTTAATGAGAATCGAAAAATGATGTTAGGATATGGATATTTTAAAACAAGGGATGCAAGTAATGATCATTTAGCAAAAGCTGAAAAAATTAGTAATGAATTAAAAGATAAAGGTTTGAAAAATAAAATTGCTGATAATCAAATAGCCCAAGCAACAATTGATAATTTAACTAATGAAATTGAGAAAGGCAACCTTTCACCAGAAGAAAAAGAACAGAAAACGAAGACTAGAGAAGCTGTAATTCAAAAACAAAAAGAATTGTAATCTAAGGAGGATATCAAATGTCAGAACAAAGTAATTTTACAAAATCAAAAAAAATCTGGATTGGTGTATGCTCATTTATTGTTATTGCTGGAACTAGTATTGCTGTTTATGGATTTAATAAAGACTCAAAAACTAGTGCTACACCTAAAACGCATGATGTAGCCAAAAAGAATGAAACAAAAAAACCAAAAGATGATAAAGCTATTGCTAAAAATGATGAAGAAAAACCAGATGATATGACTAGATTATTAGAGGGAGATTCTGATAGTAAAGATACAGCTTTAGATAGAGCATTAGGTTGGACAGATTCATCATCATCACCTAAAAATATTGTTTCAAACTTTATTAATGATAATACCAAAGGTATTGATGGTAAAGATGATATCAAAAACAAAGATAAGAGTGATAAGTTAAGTGATTTAGATAAAGCTTTAGTATGGGCTGATTCTAAACTACCTACAGTTTCCGATTTACTTGCTAATAAGGATGCATCTTTAAATACAAGTAATCTACTTACAAATAATGATTTAAGCTCTGGAAATAGCGGTTTATTAGGTCTTTTAAATGACTCGAATAAACCTAACATAGACCCAATTAAACCACCAATTGGTGGAGAAATTGAAGGTGGAATGACAGACCCAATTAAACCGCCAACTGGTGGTGGGAATACAGGTGGAACAACAGACCCAATTAAGCCACCTACAGATGGTGGAAATACAGGTGGAACAACAGATCCAACTAAGCCACCAACAGGTGGAGAAACTGGCG
>NZ_JBALLY010000259.1:0-1045 GCF_036963045.1 Bacillus sp. JJ864
GCTTTTTATTTTATCCATCGATATGACCATTTTTGGACTTATCTCGGCTGAACCTCTTTTTCGGTTAATTTTAGACACTAAATTATGACACCTGTTTATGTACTAATATTATAACATTCCAAAAATAGAGCCAAAACTTTTTAAGTTATGATTCTATTTTAAAAAAAGATTAAGAAGAGAAATGTAAAATTACACCGCTAATCCTTAATCACAATTAATTTAAGGATTAGTGGTGTAATAAAGATATTGATACATGTCATCAATTTTTTATAATCTTTTACTACTTTTCCCTTGGTTCACAAGAACGCTGGTACCAGGACTATTAAGATGTACCTTTTTCACACCTTTTCAGCAGATTCTTATTATTATGAGATAACCATACTTTTATTTGTTACAGATAATTCAATAACTTTATCAACAAAAGTATTAAATAAAGGATGTCCTGTAAGTGGACTAGATGTAAACTCTGGGTGAAATTGTGTTGCCACGAACCAAGGGTGTTCTTTTAATTCGATAATTTCTACTAAACGGTCATCTGGGCTTGTACCAGAGAAGATGAATCCTGCATTTTCCATGTCTTGACGGAATTGGTTATTGAACTCATAACGATGACGATGACGCTCATATACAACCGGTTCGTTATACGCATTGTAAGCATTTGTTTCTGGTGTAAGCTTACATGGGTATAAACCAAGACGAAGTGTACCACCTAAATCTTCAACATCTTTTTGCTCTGGTAATAAATCGATAATTGCGTAAGGTGTGTCAGGATTAATTTCAGAAGAGTTCGCACCTTCTAATCCTAATACGTTACGTGCAAATTCAATTGATGCAAGTTGCATTCCTAAGCAAATTCCTAAGAATGGTACTTTGTTTTCACGTGCATATTGAGTTGCAGCGATTTTACCTTCAACACCGCGGTCCCCGAAACCACCTGGTACAAGGATACCATCAGTATCGCCAACTAATTCTTTCACGTTTTCTACTGTCACATGCTCAGCATTTACCCATTTTACTTCTACATCAGTATCAAACTTATAACCTG
>NZ_JBALLY010000260.1:0-1934 GCF_036963045.1 Bacillus sp. JJ864
ATTCAATACGTTATAATGATCATTAGGTGCTGTGGTCACCAAATATTTCCAAAGATGGAGGTTGGAGGTATGTCTTCAAATAACGAAATGAATCGTAATACATTGCCTGAGATCCAATTAACTTCAGCTGCTTTTAAACATGAAGCATATGACATTTATGCGCTGGGCGTCAGAATCATTTATATTACATAGTCAAAATATTCAACCGAAAAATGAGGTGATTATTTCCTTGGCCTCTGCGAACCGTGATGAAAAGATATTTCCAAATGCTCATATATTTGATATTACAAGAAAAAATAACCGTCATATTGCTTTTGGCCATGGCAGTCATTTCTGTCTTGGTGCACCGCTAGCTCGTTTAGAAGCGAAAATTGCAATTCCTACTTTATTACATCGTATGCCAGGTCTTAAATTAAAAGGAAGAAGAGAAGACATAAAATGGAGTGGTAATTATTTAATGCGCTCTGTAGAAGAATTACCATTATCTTTCTAAGTGAACGGATAAGAAACAGTATGACACCTCTCAAAGCTGTTCATACTAGATAATAAAGGAGGTGTCATACGATGGCTCAAGATGTTCTTTGTGAAGTAAACAACTGCAAATATTGGGGAAATGGAAATAAGTGCAATGCTGAATCCATTTATGTGATAAGTCATACAGGGAAAGAAGCATCTGATAGTAAAGAAACAGATTGCAAAACATTTATACCAGAAGTTTAAGTTTCTAAGGGTAGCCACAATGCAGGTTACCCTTGTCTTATGTATATTATTGATAATAACAATCATTTTCATACTTTTTATATGTAAAGAATATAAAAATTTTTGCATAATACATGTTTTCGCTTGACCTGAAATGCGTTTCATACATTATAACTATGATGTTGCATATGAGAACGATATCATTTATTGCATATATAGAAACGAAAGTAGGGAATAGTAATGAAACTTATTGCAATTGATTTAGACGGCACTCTTCTTACATCAAAGAAGGTAATTAGTGAGGAAAATGCGGCAGCTATTAAAGAGTGTCAAGAAAAAGGACATGTCGTTGCGATTTGTACAGGACGCTCTATGACAGATGTTCAAAAACTTCTTCATGAAGCCAATTTAAAATGTCCAATCATTGCAGAAAACGGTGCGATTTTGTATTTAGATAATGAAATGTTACAACGATATCCGATTGCAAATGAACATGCAGAAGAAATCGTTGAGTATTTAGAAGAAAAAAATATATTTTATCAATTGTATACAGATCAAGGGGTATATATCCCAGAATATGGAGAAAAAACGATTCAACTTGAGATGAATTTAATCATAAATTCTGATCTACACACTGATGAAGAAGAACTGAAACAAATAGCATCATTATATTTACAGCATACTGAAACGAAACCAATCGAAAGCTGCAAATCGCTATTTTCAGCGCCAATTCACATTCATAAAATTCTCCCATTCTCGTATCAAAGGGAAAAATTAAAGGTATTAAAAATGCAATTTATAAATAACGAGGAGCTATCGATTACGGCATCTTACTGGCACAACCTTGAAATAAATCATATTCATGCTCAAAAAGGGAACGGATTATATACACTAGCAAATCATTTAGGAATATTAAAAGAACATACCGTCGCAATTGGTGATGGTTTAAATGATATGTCTATGATGGAAAAGGCAAATATATCAATTGCAATGGGAAATGCAGTGGAAGAGATTCAAGCAATTTGTCGCTACAAAACACTTACAAATGATGATCACGGTGTTGCTCATGCCCTTCGCCGTTATGTAATTGGCTGAAGTTATTTTGCTAGTTAGACCGCGGTCGAAAAATGATGAAAGTATCAAAAATGCTCTTATTAATCCAATTACTTAAATTTCACACTAGTTACACACGCAAAAAAGGACAAATATCGACAAAATTTGTCCTTTTTTGCGTG
>NZ_JBALLY010000261.1:0-3170 GCF_036963045.1 Bacillus sp. JJ864
TTTAAGTTGTAATTATATACAAAAGCATAAGAAAAGAGCACTGTTTTATAAGTGCCCTTTTTAAGGAAGGTGCATGAGAAAAAAATAAGGTTTGAAAAGAAATGCATTTAGTCAAAGTATAATATAATTTATGTTTTTTTTATTCAGATGTGTGGGAAAACTGAATAAAAGTTGTCTAAATAAAAAAAGGAGCAGCTAGCAAAGGCTAACTACTCCTATAAAAGAAGAGTATACAAGAATAGCTATGGCTACAGAATAGCTTATTCATGAAACATTATACAAAAAATAAGAAAAGAGCGCCATTTTACAAATGCTCTTTATAGAGAGGGATGCTATGGGAAAACAATAAGGAGTGAAAAAATGTCCGCCTAACCAAGGTTTAATATAATCTATGCTGGTTTTTATTAAATGTGTGGGTGAATTAAAAAACTTGCCCAATTTAAAAGAAAAAATGGCGCCATATAGGCGGCACTATTATTAGAGCAGAGTCTGTTATGGTAAAAGGAATCACAATATCATATATTCTCACCTCATATAAAGGTGAAAAGGCATCTTAAATTAGAGAGCAGCCAGCAAAAGCCAACTGATCTCTAAAAAGGGTTAAGAGAAAGAAAAATGGATTAAAGCTGTTAAACAGCTTATCTGTAGTATATGTTGATGTTGGAGTCTTATACAAGAAAATAGCAGTCAGCAAAGCTAACTGCTATTTTAGAGGATTCAAGTAGCTACGGGATAGCCTGTTTTTAGTATGTGCATGTTGTGGAAAAGTATGCGGATGAAAGTATCAATTGCTGTAGTCAAACCTTTTGTTTCTTTCTCATTTGAAACTATTGCGCTTGAAGGATTGCTAGAGTACCACTCGACAAGATTTGTAATGTCTCTAGTTGATTTGTCAGAATACGTGCCTGTCGCAGTAAACTGATGGCTCAAACCTGAACAAAGAGATAAAGTCTTAGGATCTATCTTGATGGAAACCAAGACAGATTTTCTTTTTTTGTAAAATTCTTTCTCTCTTGTGATAAACAGAATAGGGGGATTAAATTGATGGGAAGTGTTCACTTGTGTTAACCTCACTTTCTTTATCAATACATTCAATCAATATATGTTGCATACAGAATTCGGTTTGGGCTTGATTGTTCTCTAGATTATAAGAAGATAGTTCTAGTTCATGTTAATTTGAAACTATTCACTTTCGGTAACGAATCTTATGTCATCAACGCTTACAATAAGATAACAAAATGCAAAAAAGTAAAATTACGTTTAGCGGATACTTCAAAACCTTAAGTTAATGGGCGTGGCTTCACCATATCCAAAAAAGAAAATTGTACGTTATGAAACAATTCAGACACATTTAAGTCAATATCCTGTACGCTAAGGGTAAAATAGACCCAAGGAAAGCGTTGCAAAAATTAACATATATGCAACATAGAAGAGGGCAAACCTACATTGCCCCTGGTTACAGCGACGCTGGTACTGAGCCTATTAAGTCAGAGAAAGGCACTCATTGGAGTGCTTTTTCGTTTTGGGGAACAAAGAATTTCTTAACTTAATGGCAATACCCCAATAGGTCATAGTGGAGAATAAAAGTAAGGCTTTGACTCATTTTTACACGTATCTCAGCTGTACCTAATTATGTGAAATATTCCAATTTTGCATTTGGAAAGAACTTTTTCATATAAGAATAAAGGTGATTTTTTATATCCTCTTCTTCTTCTTTTTGATAAATATATTTACCAATCCCATATTTCCCCCATTTATATCTTCTTCTCTCTTCATCTAATTCTAATTTTGTCATAGGGTAGTTTTTTTCAATTACCCTCTTAGCAGGCTTTGTAAAACGATGTTGAATAAATTCAAATGTAATATCATCTCTTACATCAAGAGGTAATTCAGCATTGAGACGTTCAAACATATGATAGTAACCCTCCTGCCAACCTTCATGAAGATAGATAGGAGCCACTATGAACCCTAACGGATATCCTGCTCTGGCTACTTTTCCGGCTGCTTCAATTCTTTTAGCTAACGGAGAAGTACCTGGCTCGAAGTTTTTAATAACGTAATCAGCGTTTATACTAAACCGAAATCTTGTTTTTCCATTATGTTTTGCATCAAGCAAATGATCCACATGATGAAATTTTGTAACAAATCTCAGCTTTCCATATTCAGATTCTCCAAAATGCTCAATTGCATGTTTAAGAGTATGAGTTAAGTGATCAATTCCTACAATATCTGATGTACACGAAGCTTCAAATCTTGTCAATTCAGGTACGCGGGCCTCCATATATTTGTCAGCAGTTTCTAGAATTTCGTCAACATTTACATAAGTTCGGATATACGGCTTGCTTCCCATCGTTGTCTGTAAATAACAATAATGACAATGTCCCATACACCCTGTTGCGAAGGGAATAGCATACTCTGCTGAAGGCTTTGAAGTATCAAATTTTAGTGTTTTTCTAACACCAACGACAAGAGTAGATTTTGCTACTCGATACTTTTGCAAATCGTTTTCGCCTGGCAGGTCTCTCACTTGATTATGGGAAGTAGTATGACGAATTTCAACATCCATATTTGAAAATTTCTCATAAAGCTCTCTCCCTAATGGATAATCTAATGCTTTGGGTTCAAAGTATACAAGTTTAGGCATAAACGGGTTATTCATTCTAACATCCCTTCTGAAACATCCCCATAATAGTAGGTATAGGCTTGGTTTGCCTCTTCTTCAGTAGAATAAACAGCCATCTCATTTGTTAGTGGATAATAAGTTTCATAAAGAAATAATGCTAATTCATTTGGTCTCTCAGGATTATTGACAACTGCTGCAGCTTGTATATTTGCTACGTCCTGAGTGTGGGGGTTTCGATAAAAAATATAAACAATATCTCCAGCATGATAAATATTACTTTTATTAGAAAATTCCATTTTATCACCTTTTCTTTTTATAAAATTCAATGTGCAAAGTTATACATTATAAATTTTTTCCTATAGTGCATAAAAATATGTCTTCTTTTATCAAGAGGAAATTGGATTCTACTAATTACAATCTTATTTGAGGTGGGCTGAATAGAAAAACAATCTTTATTTTAAATTACATTTATAATGCAACCTATGAAGCAAATTGTTTAGAGTTAGTATAGTCATATGGACACAACTTAGTTAAGTCCTTACAATGG
>NZ_JBALLY010000262.1:0-3116 GCF_036963045.1 Bacillus sp. JJ864
CAGGCATGGGCATGGGAGGATTCCCAGGTATGTTTTAGTCTTGATTTTTAATACTTTATATCTGGATAGATTAGACTGAGTTGCGCAGAAAAGTAAAGATTAAGTAGATTAAATTTAATATGAACTAGGAGAATTGAGTGTAAAATGAAGCATGAATGAACAAAGCCCCAATCCATTTAAAATAAAAGGATTGAGGCTTTTTGTTTTGTATGATACCGGCTGGCATCGAACCAGCGACCTAATAGCTATTTTGTCGCTTTTATATATTTAATATGAACCACTTTTTTAAGTATTTATTCTGCTGAACAAATACATTTTACTAGTTAAGCTTCTCAATCGTTAATGATGCAGCATTAACTTTCTGTCCGTTTAGGATTGGTAATAACACATCAGTAGTTGTTCCTATATTTCTAAGTTGCAGTGTTGAACGTCTAGGAATACTGATAATAGCTTGTCCAGTGAGCATCAGACTTGCACCAGTGACTTGTCTTTGTATTCCATAATTAGTAAGTCGCCCGCCTACTAAAGAATCATTTAAAATTAAACCATATACAGAAGTAGAAGCAGGACCATCAATTAATAAGATAAATTCGATTTTATAGTCTCCCGCTCTAGGAATAAATAAAGTGTCACTAGGAGGATTAAACACTATATGATTTAATGGACCGTTTCTATTAAACTTTACGTTTTCACCTGATCTGACTCCTATAGGATTGCTACCAACAAGTGTAACGTAACCATAGGCTGGTTTTGGCATTATTATGCACCTCCTCATTTACTCTTATTATCATTGTATGTGATTGAGAGAGAAGTGAGTGTGTGCTTGTCTAGGGAAAATGAATTGTGTATATTTTTGAACTGCGGTGAAGAACGACTCTTCGAGGGGAATGTTACAGTGAAAGGGGAGAGATGATAACACAGTTGGAATAGCAGGGCCATAGCTAGAAACTGAAAGAGGGCAGCGCTAGTTTCGTGTTGGCAGTTGAAAGAGGAACGAAATAGATTACTTTAAACGCAAAGAGAATGAGATCTCTTTAACTGGTACAAAGATTATGATCAAATAGCTTTTAATGCTTTTCTTACTTGTTTTGCAAAAGTCAGTGGTTCTTCAACAGATTCGATATTAACATAAATTAAGCGTGGATGATCGAACAACCATTCATTGTGGATAGATGAAACTATTATTCCTTGAGCACGAATTACAGTGATAAATGGCTCCACTTCATTTTGTAAAAGTGCTACTCTTCCTAAACATAAAGCTTTGCCACTTAAATTATTTATTGATTCGAATGAGAAAGAAGAAGTCACCCCAAATCTTTTTTCCAAAATCGTTGCGCTTATTTGATCTCGAGATATTGTAGCTACACACTTTCCACCCGCAAATCCCGATTGACCGCCTATAATCTTTGCAAACTTATGACAAAGTGTTTCTTCATTTAAACATACGTAATTCCACTTTTTGTTCACACGGACGTATGTTAAATCACTTATGACTACAGCCAGCTCTTCTTTTTGGTTGAACTGACGATCGAGTTTGTTTGAAATGTTTTCTTCGTTACAGCTAACTCTCTTCGGCTTAAATTGTGCAATTGTGTAGTTAGATACTAAACCTTGGTTCTTCATGATTCGTCCAATACGGCGACGTGAAATCACATATCCTAACTTTTTTAGTTCTACTTTTATCTTTCGTGTTCCGTAGTTCTGACGGCTCTCTCGGAAGATTTCTTTCACGAGTGGTGACAATTCATCTACTGTACCTTGTGCTTGTTTCGCTTCATAATAATACGTTGCTCTTGATAATTGTAGGACATTGCACATTGCTGATATCGAGTATTTATGTAGGTTATTCTTCACTACTTTTACTTTCGTCCTAGTATCAGCGCTGCTTGCTTTAAAATATCATTTTCTATAAGAAGTTGTTTGTTTTGTTTTCTCAACGCTTCCAACTCTAGTTGTTCAGCGGTCTTATTATCTTTCTCTTTAAACGAGCCAGACGTATGATTTTGATTGATCCACCGATCCAATGATGATGGTGTTAATCCGTATTCTTTAATGATGTCTTTCCTTGGTTTATCATTTTGATACAGTTGAACCATTTGGTGCTTAAATTCCGCTGTAAAGGTTCTTCTTCCTCTTTTATTTTTCGTCATAGTAGATTCTCCTCAAATATATTAGTTGTAGTCTACTTGACCTTAATTTTTTTGTCTAGTTCAGTGTAGCCTATACAATCTTTATGTAGCAATAGAACGAAATAATGTAATGAGTATTAGTAGACATTAAATATATGAAAATCAGTAGTTTATATATTCTAATTATTTATATAACGTTTACAAAATTCGGAATTTTGTATACTATTATTGCGAATGGTATAATAAGGAAGGGGAGGTATATTTAGGGATTAAAAATAGAAAGAAAATTATTAGTAGTGTTTTAGCAGGAACATTTTTATTTGGAGTTTCAGCACCTCTTGTATTCAATGCAAAGGAAGTAAAAGCTGCTGAAAATGACATTGCAAATGAAGAATTTACATCAAAAGAAATTGCTGAACTACTAGAATTGCAAAATGAATTACAAAAACACAACATAACAGCTGAAGATATTGTGATGGGTCTTCAGGCTGAATTGCCAAGAGAAGTTACGCCTTTAAAAACTGCTCCGTTAGAAGTTCCACGGCAAGATGAACCTCAATATGGTATTAAAAGTCAAGCTGCTAAAGTAGCGGCAAAACAGGCGATAAAAAATCTTCAACGCATTGGAAGAGTATCATGAGATAGAACTGTGAGAGGATATATTAGTAAATTACCAATTTCTCAATCTGCTAAAAATACAGCAAAAGCATATTTAGCTTATGAAACTGTTATGAAAACTTTGAACGTTGTTGTTAATTTTGAAGGAACGATTACAGATGCTTTATCTACGCAACTAAAAAGAATGGGATGTCCTTCTTGGTTAGCAGATATTGTAGCAAGGGCAATTGTTACATTTCTACTATAATTATTTGAATGAGATGAGGGTAAAATGAAAAAATTCTTGCAAACTGCGGTTTTAATATTTGGGATATATATATATCCTACTTACCTAACTAACACGTTTAAACTTTTCAAAACCGCCCCATA
>NZ_JBALLY010000263.1:0-1059 GCF_036963045.1 Bacillus sp. JJ864
TTATCCATCTATATGACCACTTTTGGGATAGCACCACACATCCATCAACTTATCCAAAAAAGAAAAGCACTCCTCGGAGTACTTTTCTTTTTAATAAATATCATCTATACTGTTTTTACTAGGAGTTAAGTTTAGAGTATACTCTCCTAAGTTTAATAATACGTTTTATTTAATAAACCGCAAAATTGGCTGATTTTGTGGTTTATTTTTATGGACGATGAAATTTAACATGGTTACCATTACGATCGAACCAACCTCTAAATGCCCAGTTAATCCATCCACCATCACCTTGATTCGTAAATTCCCCATCTTCAAATACCCAAATTCCAAAAGTGATTCCATCATATACTGTTGTTCCGAAGAATTTAACACCGTTAAAACGATCATCATAGTTTTGGTTTAAATTAAAAACCATAACATTATAGCGTTGACCTGCAGAATAAAATGTTGATTCCATTACGCCTTTTACAAATCCTGAACGATTAGTTTGAGTATTGATGGCATTCTTAATCATATTAGCAATACCTAATACATCTATACTTACATTTAAATTTGCACTAGCTTTCGCTGCTTTTGGTAACTTAGACTCTACAAAATTAATAGGTGATTCAGTAGATAGGTTAGTAGGAACATTTGTTGTAGAAGGAGAGATCTCAGCTGCACTTGCATCTGTTGGTGCAAACACTCCTAATCCTCCTAAACCGATAGCTCCAGCTAAAGCAATGTTCGTCAACTTTTTCATTTTTTTCATAAAAAACCCTCCTTTATACTTTTATAAGGTATTACCCCCTACACTTTAAAGTATATATTTCTTATACAGCAAAGGTAAACTATTTAATTGAAAAGGTATTAAATTGTTAATAGTCAAAAAAATAATAAATATACAAAAACAATAAAATTTATGTATATTTGAAACTAAATTTAAGGTAAATATACATTTATAGGAATAAAAAAATATTGACTGAATTTTTTGTCAATAAATGAAAAATTTTTTATTTTAGTGTCTTGGGTTCTGGTGCAAAAATACTTTACCAGAAACATAGAACGGAAATGTTCTGT
>NZ_JBALLY010000264.1:0-1015 GCF_036963045.1 Bacillus sp. JJ864
ATTTATAGGAGGGGAAATTTACTCATGAAAAATGAAACGTTACACAGTATGGATGATGTAATTACAATGTTAGACTCTCTATTAAGATCTCCTGAACCATTTTGGAATCAGTTCTATTCTGATCGAGATAAAGAAGTCCCTTTCTTTGCTAATGTACCCGATGAAAATTTAGTTTCTTATTTTGATAGAAATATCATTCAGAAAGGAAAAGTATTGGAGCTAGGTTGTGGTCCTGGCCGAAATGCTTTGTATTTAGCAAAAACAGGATGTGAAGTAGATGCAGTTGATTTATCAGAAGAAGGGATAAAGTGGGCGAAAGAAAGAGCGGCTGAGCAAAATGTGTCAGTTCATTTTATCTGTAAGTCTATATTCGATTTACAAGCCCGGAACCAATATGATTTCGTATATGATTCTGGCTGTTTACACCATATACCACCTCACCGAAGAATCCATTATGTCGAATTAGTGAAGAAAGCATTAAAACCAAACGGGTATTTTAGTTTAACGTGCTTTGCTACGGGAGAACTAGACGAAAAAAATGGTTCGGAAATATCAGATTGGGATGTATATCGAGGGTGGAGCTTGCAAGGAGGAATTGCGTATTCAGAAGAGAAACTGCGCGATGTTTTTCAAGATTTTGAAGTTATAGAGCTGCGAAAAATGAAAGGAATTCAGCAACCGAATGAAGTGTTTGGAGAACCATTTCTTTGGACAGCTCTTTTTAGAAAGAAAGTGTAATTACGATGGAGAGAACAATTTTATAAGTAATGTGATGTACCTTTACTTAATTTTGTACATATAGTATAATAANNAGTATAATAATTCCATAATTTAGATTTCAATGGGAATAAAAAATAAATTAGACGAGGTGCTTTTTGTGAGTGGAGTAGTATCTAAATAGGAAAAATTTAATGAAATAAATCTAATGACGAAGGGTATTTTTATATCAATTTATACCCTGTATTTGGTCGTGGATTTATTTAAGTTACCTATGAAGATACCTACAATACTTTAT
>NZ_JBALLY010000265.1:0-1225 GCF_036963045.1 Bacillus sp. JJ864
ATATTATCATATAAGAATATCCTTCTATTCGACTTTATAGTATTACAAATATATTTTTATTAATATAAAACTTTTTTTAAAAATTTGTGATAATATGTTGAAAGATAGCACTTATTCTTTACATCACTTCATAATATTTTTAGCCAAAAAGTAAGGGGAATAAGTAGTAATTTGCAAGTGGAGGAACAACATGGATAAAATTATGGTTTGTGCTAATTACACGTTTGAAAATGAGCGAAGAGAGCGATTATACGATTTGTTTGAAAGAGTATTTCACATTCCAACACATACATTACAAGATTTTTATAAAAAAGGATTTTGGGATGAAACATACTCACCGGTAACTTTATTTGAAGAAGATGAAGCCATTGCAAATGTATCTATGTTTTCAATGCCAATGATGGTAGGGGGAGAACGTATAAAAGCAGCTGGTATTCAATCTGTAATGACACATCCTAATTATCGCAATAAAGGTTTTATGAAGCAGTTGTTTGGTGAAGTGTTGCAAAAGATTGATGAGGAATATAACTATTCATTTTTATTTACAGAAACTCCAGAGTTATATACACCATTCGGTTTTAAAGTAGTAAAAGAATACATAGCGACTTTACAGTATGAAAAGAGTGAACAAGGGTTATCATCTATTCGAAAATTAGATTTTTTTGATGAAAAAAATGTGCAGCTTATAAAAGATATATTTGAAAATAAAGAACGTCTTTCACGAGTTTTTGCACCGTTACACTATCAATCATCTTTCTATTTAAATATGTATGATGAAAAATGGAATAAGAAACTTTATTTCTCAGAAGAACTTAACGCTATACTTGTTTATGAAATTGAAGAGGGTGTATTGAAGTTATACGGAGTAATAAGTGAATTGATGCCTATTTTAGATGAATTATGTGCGGTAATTCCAGAAACATTCCACACAATTGAGTTTTATTTCTCTCCTGATCAATTAGGGGTGGAGGATGCTGATTTAAAATTATATGAATCAAAGAAACGTTTAATGGTAAGAGGAGAACTTCCTGTTGAATTTAATGAGGTGAAGTTTCCAATCTTAGCGGAATTTTGATTTTTGTTAGAATTGTTGAAGTATACAGAATATAACGTTAATTATATAATAATAAATATTGTATGCGCTATTATTTCTAATTTTTATCATTGATATGTTAAATCTTTTGGAGATACATTGATTACTAAAATAAGATATAAAGTATGGTTT
>NZ_JBALLY010000266.1:0-994 GCF_036963045.1 Bacillus sp. JJ864
CAACACTTGTTATGAAATCTTATATAGTAAAGGAAACTGGAAAAGGCCGCAAGCAAAATAGATATAGTTTAATATAATTAGGTTATCGTAAATTAAAAGAGGAAGAGTTATAAATATACTCTTCCTCTTTTATAGTTAAAATTCATCATCAGCAATTAAATTCCCGGCGTCATGATCTTTCATTAATCGCTGCTTCAAATAATTCTCTTTCGTTGTGCGATCATCTTTATGCCCAACAGCTGCGGCTATGATATGCGGTGGTAATTGTTTATAGTCATATAAATATTGAACATAAAAATGCCGAAAGAAATGGGGAGTTATTTTTTCATTCTTTGTAAAAGATAAATCAGTTTCTTTTATAATCTTCGTAATATATTGAGACAAGTAATTTTCTTTATACGCTGTATGATTTTTTGTTTGAAATATTGTACCGCCATGCTTAATTCCTAATTCAATTGGCAGGCGTCGTCGTCTTCGAAAAGCAATGATTCTCTCAAACACAGCTTTATTAATGGGTACAATTCGTTCAGAATCTCCTTTTGTATTTACATAAAGATAATAACGATCGCGTAATACATCATATTCTAAATCTTCCCACCTTGCATGCGCAATTTCGGCAACACGTAATCCTGTTGTTGCCAATATCGAGAGCAAGGCATAATTGATAGGATTATTTTTATAATGGGAAAGCAATTGTTTTACTTCTTCATAAGATAACTCTCTTCTTGGTTTATGTTTTTTCGTTATCGTTGTACTTAGTATTTCAATGTACAAAGGCTCTTTAATATATTCAATTTCATATAACCATTTTAAAAAAGAACGTGTAATGCGTATCTTTCTACTTACTGTTGCTGGCTTATAAGTTTCATTTGATTGATAGGAAATAGCTTCTTCAGCAAGCCACTTTTGATAATTACGAATATGTCGTTTTCGTAAATTTATCCAAACTTTACCTTCTATGAAATGTTCCACATCAATTTGTAAAAATTCCATA
>NZ_JBALLY010000267.1:0-1744 GCF_036963045.1 Bacillus sp. JJ864
CTATTCACCAATAACTCTATTGTCTTTACTGTACTGTTTACATAGTCATTATAATACATTGATAATCCATATTTATGTCTAACATCTATGATTGAAAATCCAACTATGCTTTTACTTACTTCTGTTTTATACTCATCTATATTCATTTGAAAAACAATATCTGGTGCATATCTAACCTGCGGTAAATCCTGAAATAATTCATATGAATATCTATCTCTAAAACAAATATCATCACATAGCTTGAAAAATTCTTTATAATCATGAAAAAATTCTTCTGTCTCATATGGGCCAAAATTTGCACCTAATATAAAAATTGACCTGTTCCTTTTTTTAAATTCTTGAGCCATCTTCATTCTATCTTGATATAATAAGTTATGATACTTCTCTTCTCTAAAAATAGAACCACCTATAAATATTAATGCATCATGTTCCTCTGCTACTTTATCATAATTCGTTATAGAATCTGATATTTTAAGACGTTGTCCAATTTTATTCAAAATTGTATATTTTCTTCTATTAACGTTGTGGTATTGAGTAATAAATTGATCATAATCTTTACCAAGATAATTAACTGTAAATTCACAATGAGGATACTTCTTCGCAAGAATATCTAAAAATAAATCATCTCCTAAGTTGAACATTAAGTAAATATCTACAAAAATCCTTTTCATTTCATTATCACCACGCATTCATTTTCTATCAGTTCATAGAATTTATTTAATTGATTTATCGAACTATATGGTTCCTTACAATTTAGCTCTTCTATTATTTTCCCTCTAAGATTACTATCGTCTAAATACTTTTTTATTCCATTGTATATACTATTTATATTTTGTTTGACTATTAAACCATCTACATTATGATTAATAATTTCTTTAGCTGTAAAAAAATCGGTACATACAATCGGCTTTTTTAATATCTTAGCTTCACATACTGTAAGACCAAATCCCTCCTTTACTGATGTTTGAACATATATATCACATTTTTTCATATATGAGTATGGATTCAGTTTCTTTCCAAGCAATATAAAACAATTATTTAATTTGTATTTATCTATTAATTCTTCGAGCCTCTTTCTTTCTGGTCCTTCCCCAATTCCAAACCATTTGAAGTTATATCCTGATTTTTTTAATAAATGAGCTACTTCTATAGCTGTATCATATGCTTTGACAGTCGCCAATCTTCCAACTGTTAAAATGTTTATACAGGATTTGTCGAATTCATTAACTTCTTCTTCTGCCATTTTAAAGATCATATTTGGATCTATTATATCTAAAACGATATCTACCTTATCGATGTATTCTTTTCTAAGTTGCATTAGTGAATCTTTCGTATTTTGAGAAACTGTAATGATCTTATCTATCTTCTTATAAGATTCATAATCAATTTCTTTGTCATACAATGTATTCACATAATCCGTATTAATCCATGCAAATTTTTGTGATGCAGTAACTTTATTCGCAACAAAGTATGTTGGCATCCCTTGACTATAAGCGATGGCTACATCATATTTTGTTTGAATTGGATCTATTATTTTTTGTATACTTTTAAACACTACTTGCTCACTATGTAAAGTATTTTCCTTATAATTGTTTACTCTTAAACTTAAAGAGGTTTTAATCCTATAATAAAGATAGGTTGCGCTTTTTCTTAGAGGGACGTTTTCATTATTTATATATTGAAAATATTTTGGAACCGATAAGATATTTATATGCTTGGGAACATAACTTTCAAGATCTCCCCC
>NZ_JBALLY010000268.1:0-1592 GCF_036963045.1 Bacillus sp. JJ864
TATCTCCTAAAGTTACACGCAGAATCCTGATGCTACCCCTTGTTGAAAATATATGAGGTACTATCAACAAACGTTAAAATATTAATGGTACCTCATATAGGGCGGATTAGCATTTTTCTTAATCCCCTTTATAGGGTGTTTTTTATAAACTGGACTGTAATTTAAGACCCTTTTTCATACCTCTTTCGGACGGGAACACCAATTGACCATTTGTAATCAATAAAAAACGCTCCATTTGTGGAATTAGTACATGTATGATTTTTATACCATTGGAAAACTCTTTGACTGGAGAATAATAGATAGAAAAATGTTGTTGGTGTAATCGTTCTTGCAGTTCTTCGATGTAAAGTATTAAATTACGTTCTGAAAATCTCGGTAAATCCTCAAACGAAACATAAGTGGCTGGAAATTGATTAAATACGGAACACATATTCATTTCTGCACAAGCATAGTGACGAGGATACGGCTGTAATTGATTCAAAAAATACTCTCGATGTGCTAGCTCATCACCAATATTTGCAGAAGCAATATGATTCACCTGAACCAGTTCTGTAATACTTCGCAAGATAGCATATTCAGGGTATAAAGATGTACCGAGCCCAAATATACCAGTATGCTTTTTATTTTTTGTAACAGCTAATATAGTTGGAATTGCAACTTCCGTTGTAATATCCAATAGTATAATTTCCTCTTGTAATTCCTCTTCTGCGTGTACAATCGTTTCTTTTAGGGATGGTGGAAGCGTATTTGGATGAATTATCTTTAATGTATGATCTGGCATATCATAGTAGAAATGCCGAAGTAGGAATAAAGAAAAGGCATCCCTTTCAATGACTTCATTCGTTGCATGTATAATCGCTTCATGTAAAGTGGAACCAATGGCTGTGCCACTATTAGAACTGTATCGTTGTACTTTCTGATACTGATAAGTATCCGTTTCAATTGGATGTTGCATATAATGTGGATTAGCAATGAAAAATGGATACCATACATGTTGTTGTGTATCATTCAAAGCATAGTATTTTTTACAAAGTAATTGTTGATCTGGTTCTTCTACTATCAATTGCATAACACGCTCTCCGTCAAATATTGGGTTCTTCGCAATATGATGAGAAGAGAAAAAATCACACTCTTTCATTGATATGTTCTCCAGAGTATAATGCTCTAAGGCCTCAAACAATGCGCCTAATTCATTGTACTTCCCTTTTCCTACGCCGAATGATTCAATCTGTTGATTTAAATTAAATAATTCCACGTATGTGGTTTGTATTTTATCTCCAAAAGCTTTTTTTTTCACTGAAAAATTTAATTCTTTGAACGTATCCATAATACGTTGAAGAGCAGTTTCTTCTAAGATTTCTCTTTCCCAAGAATATAGCATTCTAATAACCTCCAGTTAAATAAAATAAAGTAAATGAATACAAATTTTCATGGATTTATGTATAGATAAAGAGGACATCATAAGACTGTCCTCTTTATCTTCTTTATTTTTTTTCTTGTAGTTTCTGTAATTCTTTTGTTTCAGACACTGTTAATTTAGGTTCATGCTTTTCACTTGTTACTATAATCCAACGTCCCATTATGAACTCCTC
>NZ_JBALLY010000269.1:0-664 GCF_036963045.1 Bacillus sp. JJ864
ATTTTTTAGCTGTTTGTTTAAAAGCACTATTACTAACCCAAATTAATTATTCTAGAAAATGAATTTTGCAAATCAATATCATGAGTAACAACAATAATAGTTTTCCCTTCATTATGAAGCTTCTTTAACAATGTAATTACTTGATCACGATTCTCTCTATCAAGCGATCCTGTAGGCTCATCCGCCAAAATAACATCACATTTTTTCAATAAAATTCTAGCTAATGCAAGTCTTTGTTGTTCGCCACCACTTAAAGTATAAACTTTAGTTTTTAAGGAACAAAATAATCCAACTTGTTTTAATGCATCTTCCATTAAAATCTTTTTCTCTTTTTTAGAGATCTTCTGAAATTCAAGTGCAACTTCCAAATTTACATCAACTGTTTCAGTATCCATTAAAGCATAATTTTGAAATATATAACCTAAATTATTTCTAAAAAACTTTTTTCTATTCTTATAAGGATTATTATCTCCTTGAATAATAACTTTACCACTATCCGGTTCATCTAATAACCCAATTATATTAAGTAATGTAGATTTCCCTGTACCACTTTTCCCCATAATACCAACAAACTCATTATTATAAACACTAACATTAAAATCTTTAAAAATATATTGATCCCCATACTTTTTAGTGATGTTCTCTAATTTAATTTCTATTTCTT
>NZ_JBALLY010000269.1:725-1028 GCF_036963045.1 Bacillus sp. JJ864
AAGGATACAAAAAACAAGATATATAAAATCAAACTTCTCTAATATATATAAAATCAATATTGAAACAAACCAAACAAAATTAGTAAACATCAAATATAACTTATGTCTTTTAAAATACGAATAACCATGTATTATTTTAATAGTATGTTTCAGTTTATATTGTTCTAAATAATTTAATGTTGTAAACATACTTATAAACAAATAACCTAATAAAACAACAAATAAAACAACTAAAAATTGATATGCCCTTTCCACATGCATTTGAATTATACCTTCAATACTATCGTAAGCATTATATGATAC